>CAIJZF010000293.1 GCA_903825095.1 uncultured Bacteroidota bacterium
GGTGGAATTGAACTTGAAGCGTAAACAGTTGGCGAGACCCCAACATAAGTATAAGTTACCGTTCTTGTCGTTGGCAAGCCACAACCCGTAATGCTTAAGTTTGGGGCATTTACAAAATTAATATCAGTAGATAAAATACCATCATAAGTAAATGAATTATTACTAAAATTAAAAGTAGCAGCAGCATAACTCACATTCGCTATCAGCACCCCCAAAATAATATAGAGTATCCTCTTTTTCAATATGATTAAAATATTATATTTATTTTTAATATATGTAGGTATAACTGCATATAAGAACAACGAAAAAAGCCCCCCAAGATTGCTTGAAGGGCTAGACTATATTCTAATAATAATGTTAATTCTTAGTTTACTCCGTCTACTGCTGCTTCTTTGTGTACTTTTTGCACCAAACCTTGTAAAACCTTACCCGGACCAACTTCTGTAAAATGGGTGGCTCCGTCGGCTACCATGGCTTGAACGGTTTGTGTCCACTTCACCGCTCCGGTTAATTGAGCGATTAAATTTTGCTTTATTTCAGCAGGGTTAGTGACTGCCGCAGCAACCACATTTTGATAGACTGGACAAATAGGTGTGTTAAATGTAGTGGCTTCAATAGCTGCAGCTAATTCAATTTTTGCAGGGTTCATTAATGGTGAATGAAAAGCACCACCTACTGGTAATACCAAGGCACGCTTTGCACCGGCTGCTTTCATTTGCTCACAAGCAATCTCAATTCCTTTTATACTTCCCGATATTACTAATTGTCCGGGGCAATTATAATTCGCAGGTACCACTACTTCTCCTGTTTCTTTTTGCACTTGCGCACATACTTCTTCTACTTTTTCATCGGCCAATGCTAATACTGCAGCCATAGTAGATGCTTGAATTTCACAAGCAGCTTGCATAGCTTTTGCACGCACACTTACTAAACGAAGAGCATCTTCAAAGCTTAAAGTTTTATTAGCCACCAGTGCGCTAAACTCTCCTAAGCTATGACCAGCCACCATATCAGGTGTTATAGCATTTTCTGCAGGTATGGTTAAATAAGCAATAACTGAATGTATAAATATAGCAGGCTGCGTTACATTGGTTTGCTTTAACTGCTCATCGGTTCCAGTGAACATGATATCACTAATGTTGAAGCCCAAAATTTCATTGGCCTTTTCAAACATTTCTTTAGCAGTAGCATTAGTCTCGTATAAATTTTTTCCCATTCCAACAAATTGACTTCCTTGTCCTGGGAATACAAATGCGTGTTTTGACATCTATTGTGTTTTGACAAAAATAAATAAAAAATGGCGAAGTTTACTTCGCCATTTAAATTCAACCTACTAACTAAACCCAAAACCAACTATTCGTTTATATCTATATATTTTAAGAATTCCATCTTCTTTTTCTCCTCTTGAAACTTACCACCAAAAAAGCTTGTAATGGTATTAGAGCTATCGTCCTTTACACCTCTACTAGAAACACATAAATGCTTTGCATCCATCATGACTGCTACATCCTGTGTTTGAAGTACTGTTTGAAGTGCCTTACCAATTTGCATCGTTAAACGCTCTTGTACCTGAGGGCGCTTAGAGAAGTATTCTACTAGTCTGTTCAACTTACTAAGTCCAATTACTTTACCACTGCTTATATAAGCTACATGTGCTTTACCAAAGAAAGGCACAAAATGGTGTTCGCAGTTCGTATAAAAATTAATATTCTTTTCAACCAACATTTCATTGTACTGAAATTTGTTTTCAAACAATGTCATGCTTGGCATATTCGCAGGGTTCAAACCTTGGAATAACTCTTTCACATACATTTTAGCTACACGAAGAGGCGTGCCTCTTAAACTATCATCACGTAAATCCATTCCCAATATTTCCATAATGGCTTTGAAATGTGGTGCTATGGCTGCTATCTTCTCTTCATCAGTGGTGTCAAATGCATCGGCACGCAGTGGTGTATCCACCGAACTTGCTTTATGCTCGTCGCCCATTTCTTCTATCAATAAATTACTTAAATCGATGTGCTCATCTTTAAGCAGGGTAGTCGACAAAGTTTCTTTCTGTTTCATACAACCTAATTTTTAAGTCTAATTCTTTATTAATACGTGGTCTAATTAAATTATAAATAACTATTGCGATGTTCTCGGCAGTAGGATTTAAATTTTTAAAAACGTCGGTATCTAAGTTTAAATTTTTGTGATCAAATCGGGATACAATTTCTTCTTTAACAATTGTACTAAGCTCTTTGGTATTTACCACAAATCCTGTGATAGGATCGGGTACTCCATTTACTTGTACAATTAGTTCGTAATTATGTCCGTGGTAATTTGGGTTGGCGCAGGCTCCAAAAACTTTCATGTTTTTTTCATCTGACCAGTCGGCACAGAACAATCGATGTGCAGCATTAAAATGCTCTTTTCTATATACTGCTACTTTTTGTTCCATGATTCCAAATTAAGAGAACGAAGTTACAATATTAATAACGCGCTAGGGCTTGAATTGTTTAATCTTTTATTTATAAAAGTTAAACGTTTAAGGAATTTACCCTTTTTCGATAGAATTTTTCGACAAATTAGCTAGCTATTAGGCCCCAAAATACTCCACATAAATGCGAGGAGTCTCGTATAATTTAATACAGTGCAGTTGCACTTCTGATGGAATATGAGGCTGCAGTTGTTTCCAAATGGCTATGACTAAATTTTCGGTACTGCACATTTGCCCATGCATAAAGGGTACATCTATATTTAAGTTCTTATGATCTAATTCATCAATCACGTATTTATTAATAAGCTGGCTTAACTTTTTTACATCAAATAAAAATCCTGTTTCAGCATCGGGTTCCCCTTTTACCGTTACCAATATTTCATAATTGTGCCCATGCCAATTTTCATTCGCACATGCCCCAAACACTTCCTCATTTTTTTCTTTGCTCCAATTGGGATTCGCTAGCTTATGTGCTGCGTTAAAATGTTCTGCCCTTGTTAAATACACCATGTCTGCATTATTTGCACAAAGATATAAATTTGATGGCCAACTTAACCATTTTTAAGAGGCCTTTCCCGACCTTTGTCTTATGCGTGTAATTATAACTGCGGCTACCAATGGGGAATGGATGCCCAGCTTCCAAAAAATTAACCCCTCTTTTGCTACCAATAACAAACGTTTTTCGGTGGGCTTTCATGAATCGGGTATTGGCATACTTGCTAGCAGCGTTTCTTTAATGAAAATGTTTGTGCAAGAAACCCCCACCCTTATTATTCAAGTGGGTATATGCGGAAGCTTCGATAAAAAAATTCCTTTGGGTAAAGTGTTTGCAGTAAAAGATGATTTTGCAGGAGATATTGGCGTAATGGAAAATAAAGTTTGGAAAGATTTATTCGATTTGAAATTTGACAAACCCAATGATGCACCTTATGAAAAAAAATCGTTGCCTAACCCTTGGTTAAAACAATACAATGTATTGAACCTTCCTACCAAAAAAGCAGTGACGGTTAATACTATTAGCACCGATAAAAATAAAATAGAATTATATAGTGGCCGTTATAAAGCTTCACTAGAATCCATGGAGGGCGCTGCTTTACATTATATGGGGCGCGATTTACATATTCCTTTTATACAAATTCGTGCAGTTTCTAATTATGTGGGTGAAAGAAATAAAGCCAAGTGGAAAATGAAAGAAGCCATTTATAATTTAAATGAAACTTTGTTGCAATACTTAGACGCGCTTCATAAACTGCCTAACCATGCCTGAGTTTGAATTGGGTTTTTCCCCCTGCCCTAACGATACTTTTATTTTTGATGCACTTGTGAATCATAAAATAGATACCAAGGGTTATACATTTAAAGTGCATTTAGAAGATGTGCAAACTTTAAATGAATGGGCTATTGCAGGCAAGCTTCCTTTTTCCAA
>CAIJZF010000294.1 GCA_903825095.1 uncultured Bacteroidota bacterium
AAAGTTTGTTGTGTGCCAAAATTTTTCTGAAAAAATTTAATACTATCTAAGGAGCCTGTCATTTGAGTATAGTAATTAATGTATTGAAGGTTTTGATATCCTTTCAATTTATCGTTTACTCGAAAATTTCTTTTAATGCTTAATGCTTTTTTAGAAAAATCGCTGTACTCGGTAATGCCCTTTTTTTGATCGGTCCATGCGCCAGTAATTAACCAGCCACCTGTTTTACTGGGCGCACCCCAACTTAGATCCCATTTTTTAAAACCTGTATTATTTATTTGTGTACTTATAAAAGCATTGGCCTTAGTAGGAACGGGGGTTGTTAAAATATTAACCACACCGCCAATGGCCTCCGCACCATATAAGGCCGAGGCAGGGCCTTTAATAATTTCAATACTATGAATATTGCTACTATTTATTTCAATAAGGGCATTGCTGCTAAATAAACCACTGGTTCTAATGGGCATGCCATCTTCTAAATATAAATAAAGGCCCTTTAAGGAAATAGGCTGTCTAATGGACATCATATGTTGTTCATTCCCAATAGTGGGCATATATACCCCACTTACCTTATTTAATAAAAAGTCAATTCTTTGCGCTTTAGTTTCATCCACTATTTTGGGAGAGAGTATGGATATGGCTAGCGGGGATTCTATTCTTTTTTCTTTTAATTTATTGGCAGATACCACAATAGTACTGAGTTGAGTATAGCTTGTGTCCTGACCTGCCAAACTGCTGTATACCAAAACTAAAACGCCCAACATAAATTTTCTTAAAAAAACCATATTTGCAAATTTAGTAGTTAATTTAGTTATTCGGTTTTTCGTTGAACCTATTTTATCATTATTCAAATTTATCCGATGCGTACATTTTTACTCATTCTCACATTACAATTATTGGTAGGTGTTAATTTTATGGAGGCTACTGCACAAGTAAAACCCCTTCGAGCGCAAGCAAGTATTGTCAATGATTTATTGGCAGACAGGTACAATAATTTATTACCAAGTTTAATGGATAAAGCACAAATGGATTGCTGGGTGCTTATAACAAGAGAATACAATGAAGATCCTATAGTAAGAACCATGCTGCCTGCAGAGTGGATTTCAGCGCGTCGTAGAACCATACTTGTATTTTATAGAAACAAAGAAAAAAACACGGTTGAAAAATACGCAGTGGCTAGGTATGCAGTAGGTACAGAAATTGAAGCTGCTTGGGATGTAGCTGCATTTCCTATTCAATGGGATGCACTTACAGCTTTATTAAGAAAACTAAACCCTGCAAAAATTGGCATTAATACTTCTGCCGATTATGGGCATGCCGATGGTTTAGATCATACAGAATACCTGGAGTTCATGCAAAGCTTAAATGAAGCTGAGAGGGCAAAAGTAGTTTCAGCAGAACCCTTAGCAGTAAGTTGGTTAGAAACTAGAACTGAAAAAGAAATGCAATTGTATCCAAGCTTATTAAAAATAACACATGCTATTATTAAGGAAGGCTTTAGTAATAAAGTAATTAAGCCTAATGTCACTACTACGCAAGACCTAGTTTGGTGGTTTAGACAAGAATTAAGCGATAAAGGCCTTATTACTTGGTTTCATCCCTCTATTGAAATTCAAAGAAGAGTTAGTAATGAAAAAGATGATGTGATTAGACCGGGCGATTTTCTACATGTAGATTTTGGCATCACTTATTTAAGATTGAATTCTGATGTGCAAGAACAAGCCTATGTTTTACTTCCTACAGAAAAAGAAGTACCTGCTGCCTTGCAAGCGGCCTTTACTAAAACCAATCAATTACAAGATTTTTTAACCAATGAATTTGCTATAGGCAAATCGGGTAATGCCATTTTAAAGCAAGCTTTAACCAATGCGAAGGCTGCAGGCATTAACCCTAGTATCTATACACATCCTATTGGGTTTCATGGCCACGCAGCGGGCACTACTATTGGTATGTGGGAT
>CAIJZF010000295.1 GCA_903825095.1 uncultured Bacteroidota bacterium
GCACCTGTTTGAATCATATACCAATCGTGTTGTAGTTTCATAATATTATGATACCAACCAATATGGCTTTCTAAGATTTCACCACTTCTTGGATCATGTACTTGAGGACCATAGGCATTTTCAATGTCAGAAGCAAAGTAGCGAATGACTGAAAAGCGCGCATCCTCTAAACTCATGGTGCTATCATTAGGCCATTCTTTTCCTTGGATAGCATTTTTCCAACCTGCTTTTTCAAAAGCAATATTCCAATCGTTCACACCTTGTATTAAACCAGCTACCCATTTTTTAGGAGTCGCAGGGTCGATATAATAGATAATAGGTTTCGCAGGCTCTACTAAAATGCCTTGCTTATACTTCTCCATATCTTCTGGCTTAGGCTCTAATTTATATCTTACTGCAAAAGTTTGTTCATCAACTTTTTGTTGATCATCCGAATAAACAGTAAAATTATCTGCGAAAAAACCTACTCTTGAATCAAACAAGCGTCTATTCATAGGAACTTTTGGTAGTAACAATATAGAAGTGTTTAATTCTAAGGTTACGGCACCTGCATTTTGTGCAGCAGGAATACCAGGTCCAGCAGGTCCAACTGTTGGTCCAGCTCCTCCAGCACTTGCAGTGTAAGTCTTTACAGTCTTTACTTCAATATTGGTTGGGTAGGTTTTAATGCTTTCAATATAGGATCTATCCGAAGCCAGCCCAGATAGGCTAAAGGTTCTTTTTGCTGAACTATTCAAGCTAACCGCTTGGTTATCGCCTTTAAAAAAATCGGTCACCTCTATCACAGAACTCGTGGAGTCCTTGCCGTAGGCTTTAATATCAAAAGCTGCTACAATAGGGTCTAAATTGGAGTTTTTAACTGCTTTAGCAATGGTTTGGGTAGAGTCGGCCCTACTTATTAAGGTAACCACGCGCATAAAAATTCTTTGACCTGGGCCCTTTTCAAATTGAAGGGTTTGCTCATTAGCCACCTCGCCTCCATATTTAGAAGCGCCAGCGGCCACCTTGGTAAATCGGGTAACAGCTATTAACTCACGGCCTAAAAGGTTGTCTGGGATCTCGAAAAAGTACTTATCATCTTGAAAATGAACGGTAAATACCCCTTTTTGACTAATGGCCTTCTTCGTAATTACCTCAGAAAAGGCTTTAGGTCCGGGTTTACTAGGGGCTTCTTTTTTAGGTCCAGCACTTAAGCCTGTTGTGTCTGATTTTTGTGCCAAAAGGGGCAAAAAACCCTGTAATAATAGCAAAGTGAGTAGCAGATTTTTTTTCATATTATATTTTTGTGAATAATGTAATTGAGTATGTGAATATAATTTGTTTTTGCCAACGGAAGTTAGTTTAAATAATTTTTTTAAATTTTATCACACTAAGTTTGTTTCAACCAATAAATTACTTATTTTGTAAGCCCTTAGAAACTAGTGAGAAAAGATTTAAGTGAATCTAACACATAGCCAAGAGGAATAATTTCTTTAATAAATTTTTATTTAAAACCAAAAATCAATTGAATCATGGCTGAGATTAAATCAACTGCAACAGCTGCTTCTAAGAAAACAGCACAGCCGCAAGAAGGCGGTAACTTGA
>CAIJZF010000296.1 GCA_903825095.1 uncultured Bacteroidota bacterium
CCTGATAGCCGCCTCTGAGCTATATTTCAAAGAGAAAGGCATTCAGGTAGAATGGCAAAAAAGATCCCTTACTAATTTTGGAGACCAGTCTTTAGAAGAGCTTTCAAAACAATTTGATTTAATTATTATGGATCACCCACATGTAGGTGTGGCGGAGTCGTCTCAATGCTTACTTCCTTTAAATGATTTAATTGATTCAAGTATTTTGAATGCTCTTAAAATTAGTTCTGCAGGTCTTAGTTTTGAATCATATAATTATCATAATAAACAATGGGCATTACCCATTGATACTGCTATGCAATGTGCTAGCTATAGAGCCGATTTAATCAATGATGAAAGTTTACCTACTAGCTGGGAGGAAGCTTTTGATTTAGCTAAAACCTTGGTTGCAAAAAAATTATATGTTGGCATGGCACTTTGCCCCACCGATTGTTTATGTAGTTTTTTAAGCCTTACTGCTCAAATGGGTTCACCCATTCAAGAAAATAATAAATTACTAGTAGAACCTTCAATAGGACTAAAAGTATTAACGATGATCCGTTCCATGCGAGATGCATTTCATCCCAAGGCTTTGGATTGGAACCCGATTGCATTATATGATTATATGTCAGAAGAAAATGATATTGCTTATAGCCCACTCGCTTTTTGTTATACGAATTATTCAAGAATAGGGTTTAGAAAAAATATTTTAAAATATCATACCGCACCTGAAATAAATAATGCAGTATTAGGTGGTGCAGGTATTGCTATAACTAGTTCATGCAGTAATGTGCATGAAGCTGCTAATTACGCTGCATGGATATGTAGTGACAATGTACAATCCACTATTTATGTAAATGCCCAAGGGCAACCTGGTAATAAGACGGCCTGGGAGAATAAGCAGGCTAATACTATTACAAATAATTTTTTTACAAACACAATGCCTAGTATAACTAATGCCTATGTAAGGCCTAGGTACCAAGGCTGGCCTAAGTTTCAAACCTTTTTAGGTGAAACTATTCATGCTTATTTATTACATGATACCGCCCCTGCATTAGTCTTAGAAAAATTACAAACAGCTTATACGGCTTCTTATATAATTGAGAAAAATATAGAGAACAAATAACACTACAAATACTACTACCAAGGTAAATCATGAATAGTTCAAAACAATCACATATATTATATGTTGGCACTTATACTGAAATAGTGGCTGGAGATTTCGGCGGCCATGGTAAAGGTATTTCATGCTACGAATTTGATGCAGAGAAAGGAGATTTGAATTTATTAAATAATCAATTTCAGGTAAACCCAAGTTATTTATCTATTACAAATATTATGCATATTAGTAATGAATTGGGAACTACATCGTCTAAGTATTTATTTGCAGTTTCAGAAATCCTTGCTTCTAAAAAACCAGTAATACATACTTATACCATTAACGATAATTATGCACTTAATTTAACAGATACTAAAACTATTGAAGGCGGCTGCCCATGTCATATACATTATTTTAAAAACAAAGATGGCCAAAGCTTTACTGCAAGCGCTTGTTATGAAACAGGTAATTTGGTTATACATAATATTAATGTTGAGGCTACTGCTCATCTAAATATTCATGAACCACTTAATGTATACCATAAGGGAAGCAGCCAGCATCCAACAAGACAAACTCAAGCCCATGCACATTGCGCTTGTTTTGATGCAGTGTCGAATAAATTATTAGTCTGTGATTTAGGGCTTGATCAAGTAATAGTATATAGCGTGCAAATAAATAATGGCAGTTACAATGCTATTGAAGAGCAAATAATTCTTTTACCTGCAGGATCTGGCCCTCGTCATATTTGTTTTAATGATAACTATTCCTATGGTTTTATTATTAATGAACTTACAGGGGCGGTAACTATTATAAAACATAGTGCTGAAAAAAAGGAGTATGAGATAAAGGGAAATTTCGATGAGACAGAAACTAAACCAGTAAATATTGAAACCGACCTCGGCGCAGCCGCCATAAGAGTAACTAAAGACGGAAAGTTTATTTATACTTCCATGAGATCAGATAATACGATTCGTTTATTTGCATTTGACCCAATTGCTGAAAGCCTAAGTTATATAGCTGCTTATCCAACAGAGGGCCGCACGCCCAGGGATTTTACTATAGATGCCACAGGTAAATGGCTTTTAGTGGCTCATCAAGATTCAGATACAATAAGCATATTTAACGTAAATTCATACAACGGAACGCTTAGCTTTCATAAGACAGTCAACGATATAGATTCGCCTGTTTGTTTAGCTTGGCTACCTAAGTAAAATGATAATAAATGCAAACTAAAAAATCAAATCAGGATTGTAGTGTAACCGACGACTGGAGTTTAAAAGGTATGAAAGTGGTGTACTTAGAAAATGCTTTTTTACGCATTGGTATTTTAGCCGATCGCGGTTCAGATATTTTTGAATTTAAATACAAGCCCTTAGACCTCGATTTTTTATTAAGATTAGATAAAGGCATACAAAACCCTGCGCAAGTATTTTCACAAATGCGCGATACACATAACCAGTCGGAAGATTATTATTATGGAGGTTGGCAGGAAATACTGCCTAATAGCCCTTCTTTTAATTATAGAGGTGCTTCATTAGGTTTGCATGGTGAGGTTTCATTAATTCCTTGGAAATATGCCATTGTAAAAAATACTGCAGAGGAAGTAGCTGTTAAATTTTGGACTAGGCCTCTAAGAATGCCTTTGTTAATCGAAAAAACTTTGAGCTTGGAAAAAAATTCTGCTCAACTAAAAATTACAGAACAACTTACTAATGAAAGCGGAACCCAATTAGATATAATGTGGGGACATCATATAGCCTTCGGCCTTCCATTTTTAAATGAGGGAGCTAGCATTGATACCAATGCCAAAACCATGGAAGTGCATGATGATATTGTTGCACCAAGAAGATATAAAGCGGGTAAAACTTATAATTGGCCTCAAGCGGAAGACCCTACTGATAAAGCCTTTGATGCATCTGTCATTCCCGATACCTCGGCGCCTGCTTACCGTGACCTTTCTTTTTTAAGCAATTTTGATAGCGCTACTAATAAAGCACATTATACCATTACCAATGCCCAACAAAAAGTGGGCTTTAAAGTAAACTGGGATGCGAATTTATTTAAATGTTTATGGTTATGGCAGGAAAGAAATGCTAGCCAAGATTTTCCTTGGTGGGGTAAATGTTATACCGTGGCATTAGAGCCTTGGACTTCTAAATACACCAACGAGCCCGATAAGGCAATTCAAAACGGTGAATGGTTAAGTATTAAGGCCGGAGAGGTAATAAGTACAAGCCTTTCAGCAGAGGCTTTTCAAACAAAGTAAAAATTAATTATGAAAAGAAGCCCCTATATTGTTTTTCTTATAATGCTCACTTTCTTTGTTATTTCTTTTTTGACCAATATAATGGGCCCATTGATTCCCGATTTAATCAAAGGCTTTAGTTTAAGTTTAACCTTGGTGGCATTATTACCTTTTGCTTTTTTTATTGCTTATGGTGTCATGTCTATTCCTTCTGGTATGATGATAGAAAAGTACAAGGAGAAAAAAGTAATGATTGCTGCTTTTGTAGTGGCTTTTATAGGTTCGCTTATTTTAGCTTTATTCCCTAATTATTTATCGGCAGTAGGTTCTTTATTTATAATAGGTTGTGGCATGGCTATGTTGCAAGTAGTTATAAATCCATTACTGCGCACTTCAGGTGGTGAAGAAAATTTTGCATTTTATTCAGTACTAGCTCAACTTATATTTGGTTTTGCTTCTTTTGTAAGCCCATTAGTCTATTCTAAATTAATATTTGCTATGGGACATGACACCAAAGAAAATGGCCTACTTACTTATCTATATACTTTAGTACCTCCTGAATTGCCATGGATTTCACTTTACTTTTTATTTGTGGTAATCTGCTTTTTCATGATAGTAGTTATTGCGGTATCTAAATTCCCTGCAGTAGAATTAAAAGAAGATGAAAAGGCAGGCGCCTTGGCCACACATATAACCCTACTTAAGAATAAGCAAGTAATATTATATTTCATTGCTATGATTTGTTATATAGGATCTGAACAAGGTGTTGCAAATTGGATTTCACAATTTTTACTAAGCTACCATGGGTTGGATCCACAAAAAATTGGTGCTGAAACCGTAGCCTATTTTTGGGGTTTGATGACAGCGGGCGGTATATTAGGTTTACTTCTTTTAAAAATTATGGATAGCCGTATTGTACTTATTACATTTACGGGTCTTGCTATTGTAAGTTTAGCAATTGCATTATTTGGAACTTCATCCATGGCCTTAATAGCCTTTCCCATGGTAGGATTTTTTGCTTCAGTTCTATATCCCATTATTTTTTCTTTGGCTTTAAACTCTGTAAGTGAACACCATGGCTCTTTTTCGGGTATTATGGTTACAGGTATAATTGGAGGAGCCATTGCACCTTTAATAATTGGATGGCTAGGAGATAATATGGGTTTACGTTTAGGCATGTGCTTTTTATTTTTAACACTGGGCTTTATATTCAGCATTGGTTTTTGGGCTAAACCTATTATTACCAATAAAACCATTTCTTTATTTAAAAAGAAAGAGGATAGTATTGCATAAATTATTTTATGAGTGAAACAAAAGTTATAGGTATTGATTTAGGAGCTACCAATATTCGAGCAGGTATTGTGCAACAAGGTAGTATACAGAATATTCAAAGTAAACGTATTAAAAGTGAAGGCACAGTAGAAGAAGTATTGGCCGATTTTTATTTATTAATTGATTCGCTTTTAGATAAAGAAGTAGTTGCCATAGGTATTGGTGTTCCAAGTGTGGTAGACTTAGCAAAAGGTATTGTTTATGATGTGCAACATATACCTTCTTGGAAAGAAGTACCCTTAAAAGAAATTTTAGAAACCAAGTATAAGATTCCTGTATTTGTAAATAACGATGCTAACTGTTTTGCCTTAGGTGAATTTCATTTTGGAAAGGGCAGGGGTAAGTCAGAGATGATAGGACTTACTATTGGCACAGGTTTGGGTGCAGGTGCCATTGTCAATAAACATTTATTTGCTGGCCCTAACTGCGGGGTAGGTGAGTTTGGTATGGTAGACTACTTAGAGCATAATTATGAATACTATGCAAGTGGCCAATATTTTTCTCATATCTATAATTTAAAAGGGGAAGAAGTTTTTGAACGTGCTAAAGCAGGAGACAAGCAAGCCCAGCAGTATTATGCAGAAATGGGCACGCATTTAGGCAATGCGATAAAGACAATCATGTATACTTATGATACTTCCTTTATTGTTCTTGGAGGTTCCGTAAGACATGCCTATGCTTATTTTGAAAAAAATATGTGGGTACGCATAAACACTTTTGCCTATGGGCATTCCATTACTAATTTAAAAATAGAAATATCTGATTTAGAGAATGCAGGTATTTTGGGTGCTGCTGGTTTATACTACGATCAATTATAATTTCAATTCTCCCCAGCCTTTTCTGTATTCTCTTTTAATAAATTGATTCGCTGCTTCAAAATTGGTAACTCTCATATTATCTCCATCCCATTTCAAAGCCTTGTACCTTCCAGAAAATTTATAGCCTTCCATATTGCCATATACAGGGTCCACTCTTTTTATTTTTTCACGAATATTAAAACTACGTAGTAATAAATTACCCAATAATACGGTCTCTGTTAAAGGCCCTGCATAGCCCACAAAAGGAGAGTCTACTTCCATATTGCCATAACCTGCAATACTTGCATCTACCCATTGCCACCAATGCCCATCCATATCGCCTTTTACTCTTGCATATTTTTTAGGAATATTAATATCCTTATTTAAACTAAGCGGTAATAATCTTGGATGACTGCCACCCCAACCACA
>CAIJZF010000297.1 GCA_903825095.1 uncultured Bacteroidota bacterium
ATTTCTGCAATGGCAGGACGGTTTGATCTTGCATCCTCTTGTTTTAAAAAAGTATCCATCGCATATTCAGCTGGACCAACTAATGCATTCTTTGCACCCGAGATACGATTATGTACAATATTGGGTTTGTATAATTTATCATCTAAACCCATATCGTTCACCACTGCTTTAATAACAGAGCGTGAATCATCGGTATCATAAATAGTAAAACTTTTTGGATAGCCTAGTTTGTCTGCCTCGGCCCTTAGTATTCTAGCAAAGACGCTATGAAAAGTACCAATATATAAATTGCGTGCATCGGTATTGCCCAAGGCCTTTTCAACACGCTCCTTCATTTCAGCCGCTGCCTTATTGGTAAAAGTAAGCGCCAATATATTAAAAGAATCCACCCCGCTATGCATTAGATGCGCCACACGAGTGGTTAAAACCTTTGTTTTACCACTACCTGCTCCAGCAATAATCATTAAGGGGCCTTTAATATGTAATACCGCCTCTAATTGCTTTTCGTTCAACCCATTTAAATACGCATCTTGCATGTTGCGAAGATACGGGCAAGAACTTTCATTATAGTAAGAGGTGGAAAACTAAAAATGAAAACTTTATATAAAAAAACCCCTCTCGAATTAACGGGAAGGGTTTTCAATATTTTCAAACAGAGAAAAGAAACTATTTCTTCTCTAACAATTTAAAGAATTGATCTAATTGAGGAAGAATGACAATTCTTGTTCTACGATTTGCAGCTCTATGTTCTGGAGAATCGTTTTCAACAACAGGAATGTATTCACTTCTACCTGCAGCAGTCATACGCTTAGGATCGATACCATAAGTGTCTTGTAATACACGAACAATAGTAGTGGCTCTTTTCACACTCAAATCCCAGTTGTCTTCCATTAAATTATTACCACTGTTAATTAATTGTTTAGTATCGGTATGGCCTTCTACCATAAATTCAATAGCTGGTTGTGCTGCTAATACTTTAGCAACCTTACCTAATACTACTTTTGCTTTATCGGTAATATTGAAGCTTCCGCTTTTAAATAATAATTTATCAGAAATATCAACATAGACAACACCTTTGTCCACTTTCACATTGATATCGCCATCGTTTAAATCGCCAATCGCACCTTTCAAATTCATCACCAAGTTCATGTTGATAGAATCTTTACGGGCCATTGAGCTTTGTAAACCTTGGATATATAAATCCTTAGCACCAATATTGTCTAATGACTTTTTAATACTTTCTGCTTGTGCACCTGTCACCACAGACATATCTTTTAATTGACTTAAAACAACATTGTTATTTGTTTTTAAGAAATCAACTTGTTTGTTTAATTCGTCAATAGTGCTTTGTAATGATTTTGTTTTATCAGAAGCTCTTTCAGCATCTGTCTTACTTTTAGTGATAGCATCTTGTGCATCACGGTATTTACCTTGTAAATCGGCATAAGCTCCATTCAACTGGCCGTATTTAGCTTCTGCTTCCTGCAATTTCTTAGGACTTACGCAAGAATAAGCACCAATGCTAAGAACCGCAAGCGCTAAAAAAATTTTACTTTTCATACTGTATCTGTTTTATTTAAAATGAATATAAATAGGTCTAGAACAAAAATACTAATATAGTTAATAAGGAAAAACAATATTTTGTTAAACAGCGGGCTAATTTTCAAGGTCCCCTGTGATCCCATATTCGGGAATATAGCCCTTGAACTGCTTGAAAAACTGCACAATTTTGTATTTATCTGCTTTTTCGTCCGCTGAGGCAAAAAAGGGCTCGGCAAAAACCACTCTTCTTTGAGCAAAATCAAAACCCACTGTCACAATAGGAATATGAGCATTTTTGGCAATATGATAAAAGCCAGATCTAAGCTTTGTGACCTTTTTTCTGGTACCTTCTGGTGAAAGGGCTAAATGAAAACGCTCTTTTTTATTAAATATTTCCACGACCTGGTCTACCATATTATGTTTATGGTGCCTGTCCACCGGGTAGGCGCCTAGGGAGCGTAAAAACCAACCCAAGGGAGGCCAAAAAAGTTCGCTTTTGCCTAAAAAATGCACAAATTCAAAATGCATTTTTTTACGAACAGCTAGTCCAATAAAAAAATCAACCCAATGTGTATGAGGTGCCACTATCATAATGGACTTAGGCAATTCAAAATGAAATTTACCTTCAATTTTCCAACCCCTAATGTTGAATAGCCACCAAGCAAGTAATTGTTGCATAATTTATAAAATTGAAGATAACCAATTAATTTAATTATTGAATAATGATAAGCATCATTCATTTATTTTTCTAGCAAACTTGCATTATAATTTGGATTGACTAATTCAGACAAAACGGGAATTAATTCTACTTTAGGCAGCACTTGATTTTGTGCATTTTTTTCATACCATTTGTCATAGTACTTTAACAAAATAGAAAAAGCTTCTTTCAATTCGCCTTGCATAATATGTGCTACAGCGTTTTTAGTTTCTAAACCTCCTAATCTTTTTTGAATTCTTTCGGTAGCTTCTATTAAACTTAGCGCATCAAATTTTCCATACGCTTCTAGTATAAATAAAAGCCTTTGTTCAAAAGGAATTTTCATAAAATAACAAGTACTGTTTCGCATTAAATGAAATAAAGGGGTAGGAATTAATACTGTTCCTATTCTTTGACTTTCATCTTCTATCCAAATAGGCTTATTATTTTTATTGACTTCAAATAATTTTTTAGCTAAAATATTTTCAAACATTTCTTGACTGGGTTGTGGTAATTGTCCAATGGCACCAAATGCAGAACCTTTATGATGTGCAATGCCTTCTAAATCTATCACCGCATACTTTTTTTCTTGCAATGTCTGTAAAATTTCTGTTTTACCAGAACCCGTATAACCTCCTAATACTTTTAGTGAATAGGAAATAATAAATTGTTCCAGCACCCAATTTCTATAAGCCTTGTAGCCTCCTGTTAATTGTATTACTTTATATCCATATAAATCTAATAGCCAGGCCACTGCAGCACTGCGCATGCCTCCTCTCCAACAATGTACAAACAAGGTGGGCTTAGTTAAATTGTTGTCTTTTTGTATAGCAGCTATCCAGGTTTCAACGGTTTCAATCATGGAGAGCATCTTATTTCCAAATAATGGTAGGCCCGCTTTAATAGCCGCCTCTCTACTTTG
>CAIJZF010000298.1 GCA_903825095.1 uncultured Bacteroidota bacterium
AGATCTGAGAGCCGTTTTTCATGAATATAGTCTAGCACATAACCCTGATAATTTAGCTAAAGGAATTTTAACTACCGATGGCGTTCACTTGAATGAAAAGGGGAACGCATTAGTAGCAGAAGAAATGTGGAAGGCCTTGCAATAAGATTAATCTGCAATCACTAAATAATAATTCTTCTTTCCTTTTTGCAAGAGAATGTATTTGCCTTGTAACAATTGAGCTATAGTAACATTGGTAAAATCGGCACCAATTTTTTCTTTGTTGATGCCAATGCCACCGCTCTGCCACATTTTACGGGCTTCACCTTTGCTTGGGAATATTTTAGTGTCGGCTAATAAGCTTACTAAATCATAGCCTTCTGTAAGTTGCGCTAATGTTACATTCACGGTAGGCACCCCTTCCATTACCTGTAATAATTGTGCTTCATTCAAGGCTTTTAAAACTTCAGTGGTAGCGTTGCCAAATAAAATTTCCGTGGCACGTATAGCAAAATTTAAATCTTCTTCGCTGTGTACCAATTTGGTTAGTTCGGCAGCTAAGTTTTTTTGTAAAATTCTTTCTTGCGGAGCAAGCTCATGCGAAGCAATTAATTGATCAATGGTGGCGAAGGGTAGTAATGTAAATATCTTAATCCATTTTTTTGCATCTTCATCGCTTGCATTTAACCAGAATTGATAAAATTGATATGGCGAGGTTTTACTAGCATCTAACCAAATATTTCCTTTTTCTGTTTTACCAAATTTACCACCATCGGCCTTTGTAATTAAAGGACAAGTAAAAGCAAATGCTTCACCACCCATTTTGCGTCGAACTAATTCAGTACCTGTGGTAATATTGCCCCACTGGTCACTGCCACCCATTTGTACTTTGCAATTTTTATTTTTATACAACCAATAAAAATCATAGCCCTGTACTAATTGGTAAGTAAATTCAGTAAAGCTCATACCTGTATCGCCTTCAATTCTTTTTTTCACACTATCCTTGGCCATCATATAGTTTACGGTAATATGCTTACCTACATCTCTTATAAAATCTAAGAAATTAAAATTCTTAAACCAATCGTAGTTGTTCACCATTTCAGCCGCGTTCGAAAGGCTAGGATCAAAATTTAAAAAATGCGCTAATTGTTTTTGAACCCCTGCTAAATTAAATTGTAAAGTTTCTTCACTTAATAAATTACGCTCTTCACTTTTTCCACTTGGATCACCCACCATGCCCGTTGCACCACCTACCAAGGCCACTGGTTTATGACCAGCTCTTTGTAAATGCACTAATAATAAAATAGGCACTAAACTACCAATATGCAAACTATCCGAAGTAGGATCAAAGCCGATATAACCAGAAACTTGTTCTTTTTCAAACAGTTCTTCTGTGCCTGGCATAATATCTTGAATCATACCTCTCCAACGTAGTTCTTGTATTAAAGTCATATTATAGATACTTTAGGCAAAAATAACTACTAAAATGCAATAATTTCGCATCATGAACCCAACAACTCCCACAATTGGTGACGGAACCAGAATTTTACACTTTTTAGTAGACACTATTATTGTCTCCATTCTTGCCTATTTAGTCTATGGATGGTGGAATTTCTATGTAATGTATTGGGACTTTACACCCATTCGTTTTGGTCCCTTCTTTTTTGCGACTATGTGGGTGTATATATTTTTATTTGAGTTTATCTTTCTTCGTACCCCTGCTAAATGGATCACGGGCACAAAAGTGGTGAATGAAAAAGGGGGCAGACCCAATATTTTTCAAATCTTTCTAAGAACAACTATTCACTGCACAATCATCTCCATGCTTGGACTGGCCTGGAATGGACAGCCTTTTCATGATACATTTTCTAAAACAAAATTAGTATATGCTGCAAAGCAGCTTGTATAAAATTGTAGTGGAATAAGTGCAGTTTTAAATCTTTCCTCAAATCATAAGGTATAAATAAGCTAGCATTGTACATTTGTAAAATTTTTTAAATGGCTAAGATTGGAATTAATATTGCTACGGGTAGTTTACAACAAGCCGAAATTATAGTAGGCATTGACTTAGGCACCACCAATAGTTTAGTGGCCATTATTCATCCTGAAACAAAATTACCCACTGCACTTAAAGAATTTGATGGTAGTAGTATTGTGCCAAGCATTGTGCATTTCGATGCTTTTGGAAATGCAGAAGTAGGAGCGAATGCAAAACCTTATTTAGAATCGGATCCAGCGAATACTATTTTTAGTGCGAAACGTTTAATGGGAAAAAGTTATAAAGACATTCGTGCCCATCAAGATTTTTTTGCTTACAAAATTATTGATGACAACAGAGATAGTTTAGTAAAAGTACAAGTAGGTTCTACTTTTTATTCTCCCATCGATTTATCTTCTTATATATTAGTTGAATTAAAAAAGCGTGCAGAACATATTTTAAAAACACCTGTTACCAAGGCAGTTATTACAGTGCCTGCTTATTTCAACGATACACAAAGACAAGCCACCCGTGATGCAGGAAAATTAGCAGGGCTAGATGTACTTCGTATCATTAACGAACCTACTGCAGCAAGTTTGGCTTATGGCCTAGGCATGGATCCAACAGAAGAAAAAACCATTGCAGTCTATGATTTAGGTGGGGGTACATTTGATATTTCTATTTTAAAAATAGCCAACGGCATATTTGAAGTATTGAGTACCAATGGAGATACTTATTTAGGAGGTGATGATCTAGACCGCGCCATTATTGAGTATTGGATGAAGCAAATGGGGGTAGATAATTTAGAAGACCATAAAAATTTAAAGCAAGAATTAAGACTTTGTGCAGAGCAAGCAAAAATTGTTTTATCGAATGCTAATTTTTTTGAAACAATATTTGCAGGAGAAAAAATTTCTATAACGAAAGAAGTATTTGAAAATTTAATAGCACCTATCGTTGCAAAAACAATTGACTGCTGTAAGTTGGCCATGAAAGATGCAGCACTTGATATAAAAGATATTACCACAGTATTAATGGTAGGAGGTAGTACCCGTGTGCCACTTGTGAAAAAAACAGTAGCTACATTTTTTAATCAAACAGTGAACGATTCTGTCAACCCAGATGAAGTAGTGGCCTTAGGCGCTGCTGTACAAGCCGATATCTTATCGGGTAATAATCAGAACATGTTGTTATTAGATATTACACCATTAAGTTTAGGTATTGAAACCATGGGTGGTTTAATGGATGTACTTCTTCCACGCAATTCAAAAATTCCTACAAAAACCTCAAGACAATACACCACACAAAAAGATGCACAAAGTGGAATGAATATTTCTGTGTATCAAGGTGAAAGAGATTTAGTAAAAGACAATCGACAATTAGGTGCTTTTACTTTATCGGGTATTCCTTCCATGCCAGCAGGCCTTCCTAAAGTAGAAGTAATTTTTTTAATTAATGCTGATGGTATTTTACAAGTAAGTGCGAAAGAATTAAGAAGTGGTGTTTCGCAAAGTATAGATATAAAACCTCAATATGGTTTAACAGATGAGGAAGTGGAGCAAAGACTACTTGAAAGTTTAACCCATGCCAAAGAAGATATAGCAACAAGAGCACTCGTAGAGGCAAGCACAGAGGCGGAACAAATGTTATCGGTTACTGAAAAGTTTATGATGAAAAATGCGGCCTTATTATCTAAAGAGGAGATGACCGCTACCGCTAATGCTATGCAAGCCTTACAATTAGCTATTACCATGGCTGAAAAGAACCTTATTCAGGAGAAAACCGAGGCTTTGAACGACTTAACCCGTCCTTTTGCTGAAAGGGTCATGGACCAGGCCATCTCTGGAGCCTTAAAAGGTAGGGGGATAGACGATAAAAACCTCTAGTAAATTTGGTATTTTCAAAACTAATCCTATCTTTGCCCTTCCTAAAAAAAGCCTGAGGAGGTATATATATTATGTTAATAATTGATTCAAAAGACTGCGAGAACATTGACAAAGCGTTAAAAAAGTACAAAAAGAAGTTTGAAAAAAGCAAGACTTTATTAAACTTACGTGCACGTCAAGCATTTGTGAAACCATCGGTTAAACGTCGTTTCGAAGTGTTGAAAGCTGTCTATAAGCAACAAATTTTCAGCGGAAAAATCGAAGGATAATTCTTTATCCCTCTGTTTTTCTCTAATGATATTAAAGCCCAAGCTAGGTTCGCCTTGTTTGGGCTTTTTAGATTCTATCAGTTTTAGTTTCTGCCTCTTTCAGATTCCCCCTACATGCCTTACCTTTATAAGGCAATGAATTTTCAAACCCGCTATACTCCCTTAAACGCCTTTCTGGCTTATCTCCAATTCGAGAAGCGTTATTCTTTGCATACCATCACCGCCTATTCCAATGACCTCATTCAGTTCTTTGATTTTGTAGAAACACAGTTTGAAGGACTTGGCTTTGATCAAATCACGGGCACCATGGTGCGTTCTTGGTTGGCCGGTATGAAAGAAGAACAGATGACGGGTAAGAGTTTGAATCGAAAAATATCTTCTTTAAAATCTTTTTATAAGTATCAAATTCAGCAAGGCAAAATTACAAAGAGTCCCATGGAGACAGTAATTAGTCCAAAAATTAGTAAACGACTTCCTGCATTTGTGGCTGAGAATGATATGGAACAATTATTTGTTAATTTATCTTTTGCAGAAGGGTGGAAGGGCTATACAGAAAAAATGGTGATACAGCTTTTTTATGCAACCGGTATGCGTTTAAGTGAACTCATTGGATGTAAAGAAAATCAATTGGATATTTCAAAAAGAATTATAAAAGTATTAGGAAAAGGCAATAAAGAAAGAATGCTTCCTATTAGTCCTGAATTAGCCGTTGAATTAAAAAAGTATATAGCCCAAAAACCAAAAGAAGCTATAGGCAACCCTTCTTTATTTGTTACAGAAAAAGGAAAGACTTTACAACCTAAGGCGGTCTATACTTTTGTTAAATTTTATTTATCCCAGGTAACTACTTTACAAAAGAAAAGTCCGCACGTGTTAAGACATAGCTTTGCCACACATTTAATGAATAATGGTGCCGATCTCAATGCCGTAAAGGAATTGCTAGGCCATAGCAGCCTAGCAGCCACGCAGGTGTATACGCATAACACCATTGAAAAGTTAAAAGAAGTATTTGCCAAAGCGCATCCCAAAGCCTAAGTAAAATCAGCATTGGCCTTGCTAAAAAATGATTCTAATCATCTTTCTGTCTATCTGCTTAAGAGCGAATCATAAAATTTTCTTAAATCATTTTTATTCTTGAAATTATTTACAAATTGTAGTAACTTACTAGTGCAGGTGTAAGTGATGTTATTACCTGCTCAGTTCTTTATATTTTATTATCCTTTAAATTTAATTGTATGAACATCAACATTCAGACAGTGCACTTTGATGCAGACCAAAAACTATTAGAATTTGTTCACAAAAAATTAGACAAGTTGGTCACTTTTCATGATCGTATCACGAAGGTAGAAGTCTTTTTAAAAATGGAAAGTATGGCACATGCCATCAAAGACAAAGTAGTAGAGATTAAAATTCATATTCCTAAACAGGATTGTTTTGTCAAAGCCACTGCAAAAACATTTCAAACATCATTCGATCGAGCTTTTGATTCCATCACCAATCAACTTAAAAAGAAAAAACAGCGCATAGCCGCATAAAAAATAAAAGATATTCAATCAAACATAGTACTGCCCACTGTTTTGTTTTTAACAAGAGAGTGGGCATTTTTTATTCCCTTATTTGCTTGTTTTTTCTACTTGGAGGCATGAATTGGAGCTTATTTTGATTTTTACCTTGATTTTCAAGATAAAAACTGCCCTAAAATTTTGATAAATAAAGATTTCCATTACCTTTGCCATCCCAAAATTTGGGATAGTTCTTTTATGTCTTGCCGGAATAGCTCAGTTGGTAGAGCAGCTGATTTGTAATCAGCAGGTCGCGGGTTCGAGTCCCATTTCCGGCTCAGTTAAATTAGGGGCAGATGGCCGAGTGGTTAAAGGCGACAGACTGTAAATCTGTTCTCTCACGAGTACGTAGGTTCGAACCCTACTC
>CAIJZF010000299.1 GCA_903825095.1 uncultured Bacteroidota bacterium
AACAATCCTCTTTCTCTCTTTTTAAATACTACATCCCAATTTCCATTGTATCTTAAAATTTTAGGAACGAGTACTCCATTGAAATAAGTCATCTCCACTTCCATCTGAACATTAAAATCGTATACACCTGCTTTATAGCTTAATGAATAGTTACGACCCAATACTTCTAAGGTCTTAGGATTAAACCAAGTAATCATCTGATCTACCACTACTCTATCTTTTTGAAAAAAGCCAAGGTCTTGTTTTGGTTGCACATCAAATACATACACCAACTGACCATGGTAGTCGACATAATCTAATTTGTAATCATATAGCTCATGTGCCGACTCATCGTATAAGTCTAACTTATCGCCAATAAAAGGGATACCCGCAATTTTTTTACCCGGATTAAAAAACAACATTTTTAACTGCTCTTTTGCTTTATCAATACCCGAGCCTTTAATTTCTCTCACTTTCCCTTTTATAATATTGGTCTCTCCGCAAATGGTTCCCTTGGTAAAAAACAAACTAGCATATAAAGAAGGGGTTACATAATTATAAGAACCCGATGCGTCGCGTAAATTACCTGTCACTTGCTCCTCCAATACTTCCATGGACCTACAATTGTCTTTTCTAGTTTGCTTGGTTTTACTATTTAAAGTAGCCACTACTTTTTCGTTCTTATCCTTCATTTGAATATAATTGTAAGAACTATATCCAATAGTGCGCAGTGTTTTAAAAGCTTTATAAAAACTAGTGTCTTCTTTAATTCTTTGTAAAATTTCTTTATAATCAAAATGATTACGCACAATGGCGTCGGTTAAAGTAAAGTTTTGACCACCGTCACTAAAAGTAGTGTCCTGTGCATTTACATTCGCATTCATTACAAGTATTAACAATATAATGCCAATATATTTAAAGCCTGTATATTTAAAACCTTTACATTTTGAACTCGTAAAACGCATAATGAATTATTTAATTTGAATCATTTTATAATCAACTCTTGTATTTCCTTTAGAAATATCATTTAATTTTCCTTGCAAAATTTTACGGCGAAGTGGCTTCAAATAATCAATGAATAATTTACCATCAATATGGTCGTACTCATGTAAAATAATTCTAGCCGTCATGCCTGTAAAAGTTTCTGTGTAGGACTTGAAGTTTTCATCCATATAAGATAAGGTAACTGTCTCAGCCCTGGTGATATCTTCTCTAATTTTAGGAATACTTAAACAACCTTCGTTGTAAACCCAATCGGCTCCCCCTGTTTCAAGCACTTTGGCATTAATGAATACTTTTTTAATACCAGGTGCGTCTGGATATACTTCATCCTCTTCTTCTCTACTAGCAAAAATTTGTTCACTATCCATTACAAATAAGCGAATGTTCTTATTAATCTGTGGCGCAGCCAGTCCCACCCCATTACTTTCATACATGGTTTCCCACATGTCTTCAATTAATAAAGCCAAGCCAGGATAGTCTGCATCAATAGCAGGACTCATTTTTCTTAATATAGCTGCACCATAGGCAACAATTGGTAAAATCATAGAATCAAATTATTAATCTAAAAAGGGGATATTGGCTGCAAAGTTATCAATAAAAGATGGCTTTACGAACGGTTGGTCAGATATTCCTGCAATAACATGGTAGCAGCCACTCTGTCAATGGTTTTCTTGTCTCTTCTATCATTTTTCTTCATGCCCATTTCTACCATGGCCCTCACCGCATTTTTTGAACTATAACGCTCATCAACTGTTTGAATGGGAATGTTGGGGAATTTCTTGCCTAAATCAATAATGGCTTTTTGCACTAAGGGCGTCGCGTCGGTGGGTGTATTATCTAAATTAAGGGGCTCTCCTATTAAAATAAGTTCAACGGGTTCTTTGGAAAAATAATCGGCTAAAAAAGTAAATAGTTCTTTTGTATCCACGGTAGTAAGTGCCGT
>CAIJZF010000300.1 GCA_903825095.1 uncultured Bacteroidota bacterium
ACAAATAATAATAAAACTAATTTCCACCATTGATTAGAAGGCATGGGTGGACGCAAAGAAAAACGGTGCATGGTCTCTCTTAACAAATGCGTTATTAAAATGCCTATGGATAAATTGATGGCTAGTCTTGGATAAAAAATAGGATTCAACTCCTTGTCTAAAATGGAGGCAAAAAACAGAATGGTTAGGCCATAGCTAAACCAGCCTGCAATTTGACAAATCCAATATAAAGAAGAGTGCTTTTTCATCTATCCCAAATTTACCTCTTTAAACTAGGTTTTAAGCCTATTATATTGACTAGTGGTCAATTTCTAGGCTATACGGCAAGCCCAAATTCCCCTTAAACTTTTAGCGTATATTTATGTTATTGATTTACATTTACACCCTAAATTGAACTGATGCATATTGAGGCAGGCCCTTTATTGAAAACAATCGACTCTCCGGAAGATTTAAAAAATATTTCCAGGGAGAAGCTGCATCAAGTTTGTGATGAATTACGCCAGTATATCATTGATGTAGTGAGCGTTCACGGAGGCCATTTTGCGGCTAGTTTAGGCGTGGTAGAACTAAGTGTTGCCCTTCATTATGTATACAATACACCCTATGACCAATTGGTATGGGATGTAGGTCATCAGGCCTATGGACATAAAATTTTAACGGGCCGTCGTGATGAGTTTATTAGCAATAGAAAATACAATGGCTTAAGTGGCTTTCCTAAAAGATCTGAAAGCGAGTATGATACTTTTGGTGTAGGCCACTCTTCTACCTCTATTTCTGCTGCTTTAGGTATGTCTATGGCCGCTAAGTATAAAAAAGAAAATAGAAAATCGGTAGCCATTATTGGAGATGGTTCTATGACAGCAGGTATGGCCTTCGAAGCCATGAACCATGCGGGTGTGGCAGATAGCGATGTACTTATTATTTTAAATGATAACTGCATGAGCATCGACCCCAATGTGGGCGCGTTGAAAGAATACTTAACAGATATTAGCACATCCCCTACTTACAATAAATTTAGAGATGAGCTTTGGCAGTTAATGGGCAAGTTACCTATTGGTAAAACTTTTACCCGTGAGATGGCTTCCAAAGTTGAAGCAGGTTTAAAAGGAGTAGTTTCAAAAAGCAGTAATTTATTTGAAGCATTACAATTAAGATATTTCGGACCTATTGATGGACATAATATTTCTAACTTGGTTGATACCTTAAAGGATTTAAGAGAAATACCAGGTCCCAAAATTTTACATATTCTAACCGTGAAAGGCAAGGGCTATGCACTTGCTGAAAAAGATCAAACTAAATGGCATGCGCCAGGTTTGTTTGATAAGTTAACCGGTGAGATTATTAAGAAAAAAATTGAAACCCCTCAGCCTCCTAAATACCAAGATGTATTTGGACATACTATTGTGGAGTTAGCGAAAGAGAATAAATCTATCATGGGTATTACCCCTGCTATGCCAAGTGGTTCTTCTTTAAAATTCATGATGGATGCTATGCCAGACAGGGCCTTCGATGTAGGCATTTGCGAACAACATGCAGTTACCTTAAGTGCTGGTTTAGCCACACAAGGCATTAAAGCATTTTGCAATATTTATTCCTCTTTTATGCAAAGAGCCTATGATCAAGTTATACATGATGTAGCCTTACAAAATTTACCTGTTGTATTTTGTTTAGACAGAGCAGGACTTGTAGGAGAAGACGGCCCTACCCACCATGGTTGTTATGATATTGCTTTTTTTAGATGTATTCCCAATATGATTATTGCAGCGCCGATGAATGAAATTGAGCTACGTAATCTCATGTACACTTCACAACTTCCTTCCATACAATCTCCTTTTGTCATTCGTTATCCAAGAGGAGAAGGTGTTACCGTTGATTGGCAAAAACCATTTGAAGAAATTACCATTGGTAAAGGAAGAAAATTAAAAGATGGAAAAGAGATTGCGATTTTATCTTTAGGACATCCTGGAAATTTTGCACAAACAGCCATAAGAAATTTAAGAGACGAAGGCATTGATCCTGCGCATTACGATATTCGTTTTGTAAAACCAATTGACGAAGCCTTACTACATGAAGTATTTCAAAACTATGATAAGATTATTACCATAGAAGACGCTGCCATTATTGGTGGTATGGGCGCTGCTGTCTTAGAATTCATGAACGAGCATAATTACCATAGCAAAATAACCATGCTAGGTATTCCTGATAGTATTGTAGAACATGGTAGTTTAAAAGAATTGCATCATGAGTGTCATTATGATGCGATAGCTATTGCCGATGCCG
>CAIJZF010000301.1 GCA_903825095.1 uncultured Bacteroidota bacterium
AAAGAGCAAACCTTACTAGCACAAGCCTTTGTAAAAGATGGTGGCAAAACAGTAGGTGAGTATGTGAAATCGGTTGACAGCGCATTAGTAGTGACTGAATTCAAGCGTGTGGCTTTGGGTTAAGATTAAAAAATTCAAAAAATTTAATTTTTTAATCTACCCACTCTTATGATTTTTTCAAAGCACCCCATAAACGGGTGCTTTGAGGAGCAAATACCTTAAGATCTAATGAAATATACAGGGTCCCAAGCAATTGGGACCCTTTTTTGTTGCCCCAAAATTCTTATCTTGCAAGTACAAAATATGTAGAACTATGTTGCCAAAATACAAGCGTGTATTATTGAAATTATCAGGAGAGGCATTATTAGGAAATCAAAAATCTGGAGATCCCTTTGACCCTAAAATTATTGAACAATATGCCAATGAAATTAAGCAAGTAGTAGAGCTAGGTGTACAAGTAGCCATCGTTATTGGTGGAGGTAATATATATAGAGGCATGAATGAAGCCGATAGTGGCATCGAGCGAGCGCATGGAGATTATATGGGAATGCTTGCCACTGTAATTAATGCAATGGCCATTCAAGCCATGTTAGAAAAAATTGGTGTGTATACACGTTTACAATCGGCCATCGTAATGGAACAAGTGGCGGAACCTTATATTCGTCGTAAAGCACTTCGTCATTTAGAAAAAGGACGTGTAGTAATATTTGGAGCAGGTACAGGTAATCCTTATTTCACTACCGATACCGCAGGTTCACTGCGTGCGATTGAAATGAAGGCAGATGTAATTTTAAAAGGAACACGCGTGGATGGTGTCTATGATAGTGATCCAGAAAAGAATCCAGCGGCGGTTAAATTTGAAAAGATTAGCTTCCAAGAATGTATATCAAAGAACTTAAAAGTAATGGATACGACTGCATTCACCTTATGCATGGAAAACAAATTACCTATTATTGTTTTTGACATGAACCAACCTGGAAATTTATTAAAAGTAGTGCAAGGAGCAGCGATAGGTACATTAGTGGGCTAGTAAGGGTATAAAATGGTATGATTCAACCACTGATGTAATTTTTACCGGGTTTCTACTGCGCTATCTTAATTTTAAAGTATGCAAAAATTAACTTCTTTATTTCTTATGGTATCTTGGTTACTTTTATCAAGTAATCAGCTTGCTGCACAGAAGACATTATCCTTAACAGAGGCTATTAAAACAGCGCTTCAAAATAGTTACGATATACAACTCGTCGAGAACAATCTAACTATTGCTAAAAACAATAACGATTATGGCGTGGCAGGGGCACTACCCACACTTGCAGCTACTGCTAATAATAATAAAACATTAGCTACTATTGAGCAAAAGTTTGCCGACCCTACGCGTAATACTACTAAAACGGGTGTAGACGGGAATACCTTATCAGCGGGACTTACAGCCTCTGTGATTATTTTTAATGGGTATAGAATTATGGCTTTTAAGGATCGTTTAGCTATGATTGAAAAACAAAATGGTTTTTTATTGCAATTACAAATGCAGAACACCACCGCACAAGTGATGCAACAGTATTATAATGTAGTGCGTCAACAAGCTTACTTGAAAACCATAGAAAAATCGATTGAAGCAAGTCAACAACGATTAGACATTGTAAAAACAAGACAGCAAATAGGCGTTGCGAACCAAACCGATATTTTACAATCTAATATTGACTTAAACGCTTTATTACAAGCCAAGCAAAATCAATTATTAATTATTGCGCAAGCCAAAACAGATTTAGCTAGAACTATTAATAATAGTGAAGACATTTCTTCTTCTATTATTATTAACGACTCTATTTCAATTGACAATCAATTAAGCTTTGATAAAGGCGCTAATAGTATTACAATAGGTATAAACAACAATCCTCAATTAGCTGCCTTAAATACACAAGTAAAAATAAACCAACAGTTAGAAAAAGAAACTAGGGCTTTAATGTATCCTACACTAAGAGCCAGCACTGGTTATAATATTAGTAGCAGTAGCTCTGCTGCGGGTTTTAGTTTATTGAATGAAACCAAGGGTCCATTTTTAGGCGTGAATTTAGCAATTCCTTTATATGGTGGTGGTGCTGCTAAAAGAACAGTATCTAATGCAAGAATTACTACAAAGAATGCTGAATTACAAGCTCAAAGTTTAAGCAAGGATATTTATACGAATGCTTATAAAACATTTGATGCGTATAAAAATAGTATTGAACAATTACCTATTGAAACCGATAATTATAGCATGTCTCAATCTTTACTCAACTTAGTCATGCAAAAATATCAATTAGGTCAGGCTACGATGGTAGATGTAAAACAAGCACAACAAAGTTTTGAAAACGCAGGCTTCAGATTAGTAAGTTTAAAGTACACCGCAAAAGTGGCAGAGATAGAATTAAAGCGTATCTCTAATCAATTGAAATTTTAACGAATAGATGCAGTCAAAGCTTCCCCATATTGGCACTAGTATTTTTACAGTGATGAGCCAATTGGCAGTGAAGCATAATGCTATTAATTTAGGCCAGGGCTTTCCCGATTTTCCTATGAGCGAAGCCCTTATTGATTGTGTCACTGAGGCCATGAAAGCCGGAGGGAATCAATATGCGCATACCAATGGGGTACCTTTATTAAGAGAAAGACTAGCGGAGAAAATTAATTCATTATACGGAACTACTATTCATGCTGAAACTGAAATTACAGTAACACCAGGTGGTACCTATGCTATATTTTCTGCTTTTTCTACCATTATTCAACCAGGCGATGAAGTCATTATTTTTGAACCTGCTTACGATAGTTATATACCTAATATTACATTTAACGGAGGGGTAGTCGTACCCATTGCACTAAGCTATCCTAATTATAGTATTCCATGGGATACTTTAAAGGCTGCCATTACCAAAAAGACAAAGGCTATTTTAATGAATACGCCACATAATCCAACTGGGATGGTGCTGACAAAAGAAGATATTCTTCAACTACAAGAAATAGTGGTTTCTAATAATTTGTACTTAATAAGTGATGAAGTATACGAGCATTTAATTTATGATGATAAAAAACATGAGTCGGTGATTAAGTATCCCGAATTATTCGCGCGTAGTTTTGTTTGTTTTTCTTTTGGTAAAACCTATCACTGCACAGGCTGGAAGCTAGGCTACTGCGTAGCTCCAGAAAATTTAATGAAAGAGTACCGCAAAGTACATCAGTTCAATGCCTTTAGTTGCGATACCCCTAAACAATTGGGTATTGCAAAACATATGTTAGATAAAGAAGCGTATTTAAGTTTAGGTAAGTTCTATCAGGCCAAAAGAGACTACTTAAGAAAATTATTAGTAAGCACTCCTTTAAAATATATCCCTTCTTCTGGTTCTTATTTCGAATCTTATAGCTATGCTGCTATATCAAATGAGTCCGATAAAGTATTTGCAGAAAAATTAGTGAAGGACTATGGTGTAGCGGTGATACCTATGTCAGCTTTTTATCATGATGCCACGGATAACAAAGTCATAAGACTATGCTTTGCTAAAAAAGAAGCTACACTAGAAGCGGCTGCTGCTTGTTTACAAAAATTATAAATTAACATAAAACCTTTTATTTTATGTTATCAATTCGCAGTCAATTTTCAAATCATTTTAAGGATAGTCCTGCCTTGGTGGTGAAATCACCAGGACGAATTAATTTAATAGGAGAACATACCGATTATAACCATGGCTTTGTATTACCCGCAGCCATTGATAAATACATTGAAGTAGCCATAGGCAAAAGAACCGACGGCGCTATACATAT
>CAIJZF010000302.1 GCA_903825095.1 uncultured Bacteroidota bacterium
CGTTTGGGTAATAATGTACATGAAACTCTTATTCAAACCATTAAACATACTGGGATAAGTATTATTTATACCTCTTTAGTATTAGTGGCAGGCTTTGTTATCTTTTGCTTTAGTGATTTTGGAGGTACCAAGGCTTTAGGATGGCTTACTTCGCTCACCTTAGTGGTAAGTACATTTACCAATTTAATATTATTACCTGCTTTAATTAAAACATTTATTAAGCAACGTTAATATTTTAAGCTGCGTTAATATTTATTATTCTTATTGTAAAAGAGAAGCTAAGGTATTTTGTAAGGCTTCACCTCTTAAGTCGGTGGCAATTACTTTTCCTGTTGGATCTAATAAAACATTAAAAGGAATACCTTCTATTTGATAGGCACTCACTACAATGCTTTCCCATTTTTTAAGATCGCTAATATGTTGCCAATTTAATTTATCGGCTTGAATGGCTTCTAGCCAGCTCGCTTTATCATCATCTAAAGAAACACCTAAAACAGTAAAGTTCTTTTTCTTGTACTTTTCATAGGCAGCTACTACATTGGGATTCTCTCCTCTGCAAGGGCCACACCAGCTTGCCCAAAAATCTACTAATATATATTTACCTCTTAAGCTAGTCAGTGAAATTATTTTTCCATTGGCATCTGGTAGTGCAATTTCAGGAGCCATTGTTCCTACTGCAATGGCAGTTGTTTTAGCATTGGCTTGCACTTGTGTACTTAATAAATTCGCAAATTGTGCAAGTGGTTCTGCTTTTAATTTTTCTGCAGCAGCCTTGGCTAAAGCCAGTACCTGCGCCGATTCCATGGATCTTAAACTAATCCCTAAGGTATAGTAAACAAAAGCGGGGCTGGTAGAATTATTAATAACATTTCCAACCAGTTTATTAATATCGTTTATTTTGCTTTGGCGTTGTTTTTGCAACCAGAAGATGGTACTATCTTTTCCGTTTTGTTCTTGTAAAGCGTCTAAATTATAAATGGTGGACATTAAAGAAGAGTCCTTTTTACGATACTCTATTAAAAAATTTATCAAGGCTTGGCTAGTTGCAGACCCTTTAATGGTATAAGATTGATAATTATTCGCATCTGCATTTATTTGTATGTTTTCTTCATCATTGATGAATAATATTTCCATTTCTTTGTCTGTAGCAATGCGGTAAATGCCTTCTTGTTTAGCTATAAACTCAAATGAATATTTACCATCTTCACCTAATGTGATGGAATCCATTGTAACAATAGGCAAGCCTCCATAAGGTACTTCTTGTAATAATAGTTTTTGCTTAGCAGCATGTTGTATAGTTCCAGAAATAGTATAATTTTTTTCGTTGGAACCATTTTTACATCCTGCGACAATGATCATCATGGCAGCTAAACAGGCCAATAGGTTTTTATTATTCATAGCACTAAATTAAGTCAATTTTTGTTCTAATAAACTAGTGGTCATTTTGGGGTCGGCCTTGCCTTTGCTTAATTTCTTTACTTCGCCCATAAATAAACCTAAAAGCCCTTTCTTTCCTTTTTTATATTCAGCCACTTTCTCTGGGTGCATTGCTAAGACTTCATCTATCCATTTTTCTATATCATCAGTAGTGCCTGTTTGTAATAAATTATGCATGCTGGCATATTGCTTGGGGGAACCGGGATGGCTAATAAGCTCTTTTAAAACCTTTGTACTTGCCACTGAAAAACTCAACTGATTGGTTTCCACTAATTCTACCAGTTCCACTAAATAAGGAATAAGTGAGCTAAGCTGCTGAAAGCTAAGACTACCTTCGTTTATAGAAGCTCTAATGGGGCCAATCATCCAATTGGCTATGGCTTTATAATGTGTAGATGCTGCTGCCCAGTCCATATAAAAATTGGCTTCTTCTTTATCTTCTACTAATTGATCAATGGCGTAATCAGATAAATCATATTGTATTTTCCACTGCTTTTTTAAAGTAGCAGGTAGGGCGGGTAATTTTTTTTGAATGCTTTCAATAAAAACATCGGTTAAATGAAAAGGCGCTAAATCGGGGTCTGGGAAATACCTATAATCATTTGCATCTTCCTTGTCTCTTATAGAAAAAGTAGTATCGTTACCTGCGTCAAAGCTTCTTGTTTGTTGTATAATAGTGCCACCTGTTTCTGTAATTTGTATAAGACGATCAATTTCAAATTCAATGGCTTTTTTAATATTGCGAATAGAATTTAAATTTTTAACTTCTACTCTAGTCCCTAATGTAGTGGCACCTTTTAAACGAATAGAAATATTGGCATCACATCTTAAACTACCTTCTTCCATATTGCCATCACAAATACCTATCCAACGCACAAGCTTTCTAACTTCTGTTACAAATAAAAAGGCTTCTTCAGCGGAATGTATACAAGGCTCGGTGACCATTTCAATTAAGGGCGTGCCAGCACGGTTTAAATCTATTAAAGTATCTGTGGCGGAAATATCATGTATACTTTTACCCGCATCTTCTTCTAAATGAATTCTATTAAGTTGTATTATTTTTTCGCCAGAGGGTAATTGTATGCTAATAGTACCGCCTTCGCAAATAGGGGTTGTATGTTGTGATACTTGATAACCCTTTGGTAAATCGGGGTAGAAATAATTTTTACGTGCAAAATAATTATCCTTTGCAATTTTAGATCCGCAGGCCAGTCCAATGCGAATAGCATATTCAATGGCCTTGGCATTTGTCTTGGGCAAACTGCCAGGATGACCCATGGTAATAGGGCTTATATGGGTATTGGGCGCTGCTCCAAAAGAGGCATCGTCTCCACAAAACAATTTGCTTTTTGTGGCTAATTGTGCATGAATTTCTAAACCAATAACTGCCTCATATTTTTGTCCGTCTGCCATAAGGCAAAAGTACTAATTAAAACGCCTATAAATCGGCTGTTTTTAATTTTTTAGGAAGCTTTACTACGATGGTTTTAAGTTCCTTATTTCTTTTTACTTGAAAGGTGAAACTGCTTCCTTCTTTCGCTTCTTTGATGATTGGCTTTAAAGCATCAACATCTTTTATTTTCTGGTCATTTACTTGAACAATGATATCGTTTTCTTTTAAACCACCTTTTGCAGCAGGTGAATTCTCGTTAACACTCGTAATATTAACACCCTCTCCAGTTTCCAAATCTTCAATACTAATACCCAATTTTGGTTTATTCTCTATACCTGCAATACGCATGTCTTCCATACCTGGAAAATTAGGAATAGTAAAACTAAATCCTCTTGGACTTGGTTGTAATTTTCTAGTATTAGGATCAAAATATTGTTTAGGTATAAGATCAAAACTAGGTCCGCCTTGTCCCTCAGGGCTGCTGAAATTATAATACTGCATGGTATTTTTATTCTTTGCTAAACTTGCAACCAGGCTACTCGTTTTTCCGCTTCTAATGTAACTAATGGTTACTTTATCCTCTGGCTTTGATTTTCCAATAGCGTCGTATAAAGAAGCGGGGCCATCAATTTTTATATCATTTACTTTTGTGATAATATCTCCTTCTTTCAGTCCAGCTTTAGCTGCAGGGCTTTCATCACTCACTTGATTTATTTTAGCACCCTGTTCAGTTTGTTCTGTAACCACTCCTAAAAAAGCTTCATTTGTTTTTGCTTGATTAGGCATTACCATATCAAAATTATCATCCCCATCCTCATTAATAATTATATCACCACCTAATTCTTGCCCTTTACCAAAGTCAAGACTATTAAGTGGTTTCCCTTCCACAAGTATTCTTGGCTGCTTATCTAATTTTTTTAAAATAACTCGTTTATTGCCTTTTCCTTCTATGCTTAAACGTGGATCATTTTCATCCACTTCTTTTCCATTAATAGTTACTTTATTACCATCTACTACCACTGTCATATTTACATCCACATCTGTTTTAACTTTCGTATTCTTATCTCCGTCAATAGTTACAGTTACCTTGGTAGAATCTTTGGATGAATTTTTTTGTGCATCTTTAGTCCCCTCTTTTTTTGCATTCTTTTTGCTAATAATTTCTATCACACCATCTGCTGCCTTCTCACCATATTTTTTTGTAGCCATGGCGCCTTTTAATACACTCACACTTTCTATATCATTAGGTGAAATATCTTTAATATTATCTACGATTTTTCCATCTAGTATGTATAAAGGAGTTTTACCATCTTTGCTAATGATAACTGCAGGCGCATTGTCTTTTGGATTTTTATTTGTGATAATTACTTCGCTAGTTTGTGCTAATGCAAAATGAAAAGTAAAGATTACTAATAAAGAGACTAGTATTTTTTTCATGGTCGTTAATTGATTAATTCTTGAATGAAAATTTAGAGTATTGAATTTTGAATTTCAAAAATAGGGAAAAATATTTACTACGAAACTATTCGCAAATATTATTTTGTTAATGTCATATTTAATTGAAAATCAATAAGTTATTGAAAACTAAAGGCTATTTTTCACTACCTCAATTACTTTATTAAGTTGACTTGCATCTTGACCACCTGCAGTAGCTATGGTTTTTTGTCCACCACCACCACCTTTAATTATAGGGGCAATTTTTTCTTTAATTAATTGAGTAGCTGGCATAGTAGCACTTAGTGATTCACCCATTGAAAGTGCAACTGAAGCTTTTCCTTCAATAGTTGCTACTAGAACAATGCAATGATTATTTTGAGTAAGTCCCAAGGCTACCGCTAATTTTTTTAAGTTATCGGCACTTGACAATGTTATTTCCTTGCCTAAAAATGCAATTCCATTAATAGTTTCAAATTGACTACTATATTGAGTCGTTAGTTCATTTACAAGCAAAGCTTCTTTACTTTCTAATTGCTTAGACAATTCCTTTTGACTTGACTGTAAAGAGGCAATGGTATCATTTAAAACAGAGACAGCAGAATTTTCATTCCACTCTGGTGCTTTAAAGGGAAAATTTATTTTAACGGCAAGTAATGCACAAGCTTCTGTTAGTTGTACAATTTGCTTATGTAATTTTTCATTGACCTCGGTAATATATTTTCCTGCAGCATCTCCCACCACTGCCTCAATTCTTCTCACACCAGCAGCAACAGAGGCTTCTGCTTTTAAAATAAAATTCCCAATTTCACCCGTATGTCCCACATGGGTACCGCCGCATAATTCAATGGAATAAGCAGGGTCCATCACCACTACACGTACTTTATCTCCATATTTTTCTCCAAATAAAGCCATCGCACCTAAACCAATGGCTTCTTCTTTATTCATTTCTTTTATAACAACTGGAATGTTTTCTTTTATTTTAGCATTCACCATAGTTTCCACTTGGCTTATTTCTTCTGCAGTCATTTTGGCGAAATGTGAAAAGTCAAATCGTAATTGATCGGTATTGCACAAGCTTCCTTTCTGTGCCACATGCTTACCTAAAATATTTCTAAGTGCTGCATGTAATAAGTGGGTAGCTGAATGGTGTAAGGTAGTTGCTTTTCTAGCACTTGCATTAACAGTTGCTTTAACTGTATTAGAAATTACAGGAGGCAAGCTATCTGTAAAATGTATAAATAAATTATTTTCTTTTTTAGTATCCGTTACTGCAATACTTGTACCATCTTCAAATTGCAAACTACCTATATCACCCACTTGTCCACCGCTCTCTGCATAAAAAGGTGTTTCAGATAAAACCCATTGGTACGCTTCTTTGCCCTTGGCTTTTACATTTCTATATTTAATAATAGTGGCAGTAGCTTCCATAGAACTGTAACCTACAAAATTGGTTTCCTTATCAGGGTTTACTTGTATCCAGTCACCTGTATCAATGGCAGTAGCCGCGCGGCTTCTGTTTTTTTGTTGCTGCATTTCTTTTTCAAAGCCAGGCTCGTCTACTTGCAATTCATTTTCACTTGCAATTAACTTTGTTAAATCTACAGGGAAGCCGAAAGTATCAAATAGTTCAAAAACTAATTTTCCTTCAATGGTCGCATTTTTTGGATGGGTATTAATAATATCATCCATGCGCTTTAATCCCTTTTCTAAAGTGCGTAAAAAACCTTCCTCTTCTTCTTTCACTACTTTAGTTACAAAATCTAATTGACCTGTTAGTTCAGGAAATACATTTTCAAATTGTTTTGCCAACTGTGGCATTAACTGATGTAGTAAGGGATGTTTATAATCCAAGTAAGAATAATAATATCGAACGGCTCTTCTTAAAATACGACGAATTACATAACCAGCGCCTGTATTGGCTGGGAGCTGACCATCTGCAATGGTAAAGGCAATGGCGCGAATATGATCGGCAATAACTCTAAAAGCAATAGCTTCTTTGGTATCGCTGTAATCGTATTTTTTTTGCGTAATTTTTTCAACCACTTCAATGGTGCCAGTGAAAACATCGGTATCGTAATTGCTTTTTTTATTTTGAATTACACGCACTAGTCTTTCAAAACCCATACCTGTATCCACATGCTTATTAGGTAGTGGCTCTAAACTGCCATCTTTTTTTCGATTGTATTGAATAAATACATTGTTCCAAATTTCTATTACTTGTGGATGGTCTTTGTTCACTAAATCACGACCTGGTATTTTGGCAATCTCTTCTGCAGATCTCATGTCTACATGTATTTCACTACATGGGCCACAAGGTCCTGTATCGCCCATCTCCCAAAAATTATCTTTTTTATTACCGTACACTATTTTGTCTTCAGTTACCCATTTTTTCCAATGCATTAATGCTTCACTTGAAGCGGGTAAGTTTTCTGATGCGTCTCCTTCAAAAACAGTTACATATAATCTTGCAGGATCAATCCCATATACTTTTGTTAATAATTCCCAACTCCACTCAATGGCTTCTCCTTTAAAATAATCACCAAAGCTCCAATTACCTAACATCTCAAACATAGTATGGTGATAGGTATCAACACCTACTTCTTCTAAGTCGTTATGCTTGCCACTTACGCGTAAACATTTTTGGGTATCGGCAATTCTTTTATGACTAGGTTCTTGGTTGCCTAAAAAAAAGTCTTTGAACTGATTCATACCCGCATTGGTAAAAAGCAAGGTAGGGTCGTTCTTAACGACAATAGGTGCGGACGGAACAATGGCATGCCCTTTAGATGCAAAAAAATCTAAAAATTGTTGTCTTATTTCAGGGCTCTTCATCATGTAGCTTAATTTTAGGCTGTATTGGTCTTAAAAGCTATATTTGTTATGCTTTTTTAATGTCCTCAAAGGTAAGGAATTGGGGCTTTTTTATAGCCTAATTAGACAAAAAAATGGCTTATTTCAAATGAAGAAAATAAAATACTTCTTTAATACCCATACCCTTCGATTTGAAAAAGTGGAAGTGCCCCTTCGAGTGCGTCTACTTCAGCTATTCGGCTTTGTGGCTGCCTCTATAGTAACAGGTGTTATTATTGTCATTATCATGTTTCAATACATTGACTCCCCTAAAGAAAAGTTGTTGCGTCAACAAAATGAAATGTATAAAGAGAATTATAGTGTCTTGTCGGCCGAGCTAAAACAATTACAATTACAAATGGCTGAATTAGAAAGTAGAGACAATGAAGTATACCGATCTATTTTTGAAGCGAGCCCCATACCAGATAGTGCGAGAGTGAAAGAAATGGAATCTAAAAAAGAAGTACGTCTATTGCAAAGTTTTTCTAATAATGAATTATTAGAAAGCATGATTGGTCAATTAAACAATTTAAGTTTAAGGATGGCCTATCAAACTACTTCCTTTTCTGAGATAGGTGCGATGGTGAAGAATAAAGAAAAATTATTAAAAGCGATTCCTTCTATTCAACCTGTAAGTAATAAAAATTTAAATAGAATCGCAGGAAGTTTTGGCTATAGAATTGATCCGCTTTATAAAGACATTCGTTTTCATCAGGGTTTAGATTTTACGGCACCTTCCGGAACGCCTATCTATGCCACTGCAGATGGAGTAGTGCAGGCCGCTGGTTTCAACACCGATGGCTATGGCAACAAAGTGGTGATTAATCATGGTTTTGGTTACCAAACTTTATATGGACATATGGTACGCGTGAAAGCCAAAGTAGGTCAGTCTGTAAAAAGAGGGGAAGTGATTGGATACATTGGTAACACAGGAAAGAGTACCGGTCCGCATTGTCATTATGAAGTGATCAAAAGAAATATTAAAGTAGACCCAGTGTATTATTTCTATAACGACTTAACGCCTGCGCAATTTGATCGATTATTAAAAGCAGCTGCGAATAATAAACAAAGCTTAGACTAATTATGGAGCCATTATTACTACAATATTTAAATAGAATTATGCGCACCATTGGCTTGGTGGTAGTGTATATGTCAATTAATGTAGCCTTTGGCATTATGTGGGGCTATGCATTTATTGAAACCGAGTGGAAGCTAGGCAATGTTTTATTTTACCTTTACTTACTTATTAGCTTTATAGGCTTCGCTTATACACTTTATAGAATTTGGAAAAATCCTATTGGTATAAAAATAGACTAATGTTTTTCTAGGTAGGTTGCATCAGTCTAGTAGATATATTTAATTTATCTAGCTTGTATGATCTGCAATAATTTTCCAAACCCCATTTATTTTTCTAAATAAGAGTGTGAAGTTGCCATGTGCATCTCCGATACTTCTTTTTAAATGAAATTGCCCAATAATAAAATAATGGTCTGTATTCAGCGCTTGCATGCGGGTAATCGTAAAGGCTAACTGGCCCATATGTGCAGTGTCGGGATAATTCTTTTTATAATTTACCAAGGTTGTATTGTAGCCATAAGTAGGGCCATTCTTTCCCATAAAGAGTAGGCTATCATTTTCCCAATAGCCCAACATAAAGGCATCTATATTGCCAGTATTCCAGGCGGCAATTTGTTTATCCAATAGTTGCTGAATGGCTTGCTTGTCCTTGTTCTGCGCAAAACTTATTAAACATATAAATAGCCCTGCAATAGTGAAATATTTTTTCATTGTATTTAATTTAATCATTGAAAAGTTAATTAAAATTATTGAAATCTACCTATTTTGTGGCCATGAGCTATCAAAAGCATTTAAAAAAAGATAAAGGCTTGACGGAAATTGTAAAAGGGGAGGCTTATACTTTACATAAAAGAAAGAATACTTCCATTCGTTTAATAGCCAGTATTGTCTCTCAACAATTAAGTACTAAAGTGGCTGCTATTATTTTTAAAAGGTTTTTAGATGTCTATAAAGGTAAAGAGCCTAGTATGCAGGCAGTTATAGATACTCCTTTTGATACGCTACGCGGCATTGGTTTAAGTAATTCAAAAGTGAACTATGTTCAAAATGTAGCTCAATTTTTTATAAGTCAAAAAATTACAGATAAGCAATTATATGCTATGGAGCCAGAAGCAGTCATTGAACTACTCACACAAATTAAGGGAGTGGGCAGGTGGACAGTGGAAATGCTACTTATGTTTAGTCTTGGACATGAAGATGTTTTTGCAGTAGATGATTTAGGTATTCAACAAGCTATGATAAAACTGTATAAAATAAAATACACTACAAAAAAAGAATTGCAAGCAAAAATGTTGAAAAGGTCACTGGCCTGGGCTCCTTATAGAACCTATGCCTGTTTGCATTTATGGAATTGGAAGGATACTGGAGCAGTTTAATTCATTAGGCTGATTAGGCTGAATTACGAGCAGCATTAATAATACCAAACATAGTTCTAGTTAATAATTTTTCATAAGAAGCTAATGCAGTTGGATTGTCTTTTACTTCTTGAATTTTACCCAGGGCATATTGTTGAATAGTTAATAAGGGCAGCACTATTCGATCTCTTAATAAAATAGAATGCTTACTTACTACATCATTTTCCATTAAACTTTTTGAATGGCTTAGTTCTAAATAGAGTTGAGTGGTGAGTTTAAATTCTTCTTTAATATTTTGCCAAA
>CAIJZF010000303.1 GCA_903825095.1 uncultured Bacteroidota bacterium
TGGATTAAATTCTGCGTCTTTTACATGGAACATTTTAATACGCTCATGAAAAGCATCGATATAACCTAGGTAGTCCATACACTGTAAAACAAAATGTGACGGGTCGTATAATAAACAAGCACGCTTATGCCCCTTTACTTTATCTAAAAACATTTCATACGTAACGCCATCATGTAAGTCTTCACCCGGATGAATTTCATAACAAAGATCTACACCTACTTTATCAAATTCATTTAAAATAGGCATCCATCTTTTTGCAAGTTCCGTAAATCCTGTTTCTACTAAACCTGCAGGGCGTTGTGGCCAAGGATATACTGTATGCCATAATAAAGAGCCGCTAAATGTTGCATGTGCATTCAATCCTAAGTTTTGTGATGCCTTGGCTGCATATATTAATTGTTGCACTGCCCACTCTGTTCTAGCTTTTGAATTACCATGCACTTCTTTGGGAGCGAATCCATCGAATTGTGCATCATAGGCTGGGTGCACTGCTACGAGTTGTCCTTGCAAGTGCGAAGACAATTCTGTAATCTCCATTCCGGCTTTTGCAACAATGCCTTTTATTTCATCTGCATAGGTTTTACTTTCTGCAGCTTTTTTTAAATCGATGCATCTTGGATCCCAGCTAGGAATTTGCACTCCTTTGAAACCCAAGCCAGCTGCCCATTTACAAATACTCTCTAAAGTATTGAAAGGTGCTTCATCGCCCATAAATTGGGCTAAAAAAATGGCAGGTCCTTTAATTGTTGTCATGATAGTATTTTAAATAAAATTTTTAAATAACATAAGGTGTCCACTTTTGATCGGACTGTGAAGAAGCCACTACATTATCAATGAATGCCATACCTCTTAATCCATCTTCGATACCAGGGAAGTCTAACATTTCTGCAGTAGGTGTTGTGCCATCTATTTTGCATCCAAGTGTTAAAGCAAAATTGCGATAAATATTGGCGAAGGCTTCCAAGTATCCTTCTGGATGCCCACCCGGAGTGCGACAACTATGTATGGCAGTAGAAGATAAATGGGCGCCGTAGTTACCACCTGCTCTTAATACTTGTGCAGGCTGGTCTAACCATTTTACATGTAAAGTATTAGGCTCGTGTTGCATCCATTCTATTCCACCTTTCTCTCCGTAAATTCTAATTTTTAAATTATTCTCTTCGCCTGCTGCTACTTGAGAAGCCATTAATACTCCTTTAGCTCCGTTGTCAAATTTTAACATCACTGAACCATCATCGTCTAATAATCTTCCTTCTACCATGGTATTTAATTCAGCACATACATCAGAAATTTTTGAACCCGTAATATATTCTGCTAAATGTGCAGCATGGGTTCCAATATCTCCCATCACAGAACTTTTTCCAGATTTTTTGGGATCGGTTCTCCAAGCAGCTTGTGCATTACCTTCTCTTTCAGATAATTTACTTAACCAACCTTGCGCATATTCTACCCAAACCTTTCTAATTTTTCCAAGCTTACCTTCTTTTACCATTGCTTTTGCATGCTTGACCATGGGGTAGCCAGAATAAGTATGTGTTAAACAAAGTGTTAATCCTGTTTCGTCTAATTTTTGTTTTAATTGTTTTGCTTCATCCATTGAAAATGTGATGGGCTTTTCAATCACCACATGAAAGCCATAATCTAAGGCCATCATGGCGGGTGCAAAGTGTGCAAAGTTGGGTGTTACGATGGTTACAAAATCGATGCGTTGGTCCGCAGGTAGGGCTGCTTCTTTTTTGATCATCTCATCAAAGGTCAAATAGGTTCTTTCTTTTGGAAGAAACAAAGCCTCTCCTGAAGCCACTGCTATTTCAGGATTAATACTTAAAGCGCCACAGCTTACTTCAATTAGTCCATCCATATTGGCGGCTAGTCTGTGAATGGCTCCAATAAAGGCATCCTTACCTCCGCCGACCATTCCCATGCGTAATTTTCTATTCATTGTAGATAGTTTTTTTAGCGTACAAAATCGTTTAATTGTGTCATGATAACACTTTCAGACAGTTCTAGTAGCAATTTCCTTATTATTTTGCAAATAACCCCCTTTTTTAACTAAAAACTTTCTAAAAAATAGGAAATAA
>CAIJZF010000304.1 GCA_903825095.1 uncultured Bacteroidota bacterium
GGCCTTGCATCGGAGATTTAACAATACTGCCTAGTTCAATTTCATAGCTTAATGCTAGTTGCTTAATAATATCCTTAAAGCCGAAGGCCACACTGCCTACAAAATGAATAGGATGCAACCAAGCTTCATTCATTTTATTAATATGTGCGTAGAAAAAATCGTTTAAGCCATCTTCAATAATGTTTTCAATCATATAATGGCCTCTATTCTCCACTAAAAATTCTGTGAAATTGGCAAGGTATCTATTAGGAGTGGCTTCTTTATAGACATTATTTAAAATTTCATCCTTAGAGGTAGCAAATTTCTTTTCAAACCTTGACATTAAATCCTCGTCAAAAGTTTTATACAAATAATATTGAATTACTTTTTTTCCTAAATAAGATCCACTGCCTTCATCCCCTAATACATAACCAAGACCAGGACTATTTTTAGTAATTTTTTTACCATTATAAAAACCCGTATTAGAACCTGTGCCTAAAATACAGGCAACTCCTTTTGCATTTTGGCAGGTAGCTCTTGCAGCTGCTACTAAATCGGTTTGAATATCTAATTTCGCTTTGGTGAAAACAGCTTTCAATGCTTTTTTTAATTGTAACACGTTTTGAGGATTACTTAAACCCGTGCCATAAAAATAAATAGCACCTACTGTGTCAAACTTTATTTTATTTTTAAAAGTTTTTGCAACCAGTGTTTGAATTTCAGCAGCACTCAGAAAATAGGGGCTAATACCTACGCTTGTAAGCGTGGTTTTCTTATTGGACTGCACAATTGTCCATTGGCATTTGGTAGCACCGCTATCGGCAATAATATAATTCTTCACCATGGGTAATAATCTTGTGTGTGAAAATAGCCTTTTTAGTGTAATTTTAGCCCGAATAAAACAAGCATGCAAGAAAAAAATAAATCAAATTGGTCTACCCCAGTTTTTTATGCCTTTTTGGTAATAATGGGTGTGGTAATAGGGGTATTTTTTAAAGGAAGTTTACCCTTAAGTGTTTTTAGATCAGGATCAAAGGATCCTATGCAAGAAATTTTGCAGTTAATTCAATCAAAGTATGTAGACAAGGTAGATACTGATAGCGCAAGTAGTCGTTTGGCTAATTATTATCTATCTCAATTAGACCCTCATTCTGTGTATATACCCCCTTCTGATTTAGTAGAAGTAAACGAGCAATTGCAACCTAATTTTAAGGGTATAGGTATTGAATTTATGCAGTTTAGAGATAGCATTTTTGTTTCTTATGTTATGAAAGAAGGGCCTGCTGCAAAAGCTGGTATGCAAATTGGAGATATATTATTAAAAGCAGATGATACTGTTCAATTGTCTGGAAAAAAATGGGATGCAGAAGCCATTAGAAAAAAAATAAAAGGGCCTTCTAATACAAAAGTGAAATTATTAGTGGCAAGAGAGGGTAAGCCATTGACTATAACTGTTGCAAGAGATAATGTACCGGTTTCATCTGTAGATGCTTTTTATTTATTAAGTCCAACGGTGGGTTATATAAGAATTAACAAATTTGCGGATAGAACCTATGAGGCATTTATGCAGGCCTTAGATTCTTTAGTGCAAAAAGGTATTAAATCATTGGTGATAGATTTAAGAGGCAATGGTGGCGGACTACTTTCTGAAGCGGTGGCCATTGCAGATGAAGTATTAAGTGGAAATAAATTAATTGTATATACAGAGGGTGTGAATTCTCCTAGGGTTGATTATTATAGTAAAAGAGAGGGTTTATTTGAACAAGGCCCCTTAACTATTTTAATGGATGAAACTTCTGCATCGGCAAGTGAAGTATTGGCGGGGGCTTTGCAAGATTGGGACCGCGCTACTATTGTGGGTCAACGTTCATTTGGCAAAGGCTTGGTGCAACAACAATATAATTTATCGAATGGGGGTGCTCTTCGTTTAACCACTGCAAAATATTATACGCCACTAGGTAGAAATATTCAACGCCCTTATGAAAAAGGGAAGCAGGCCTATGAAAATGATTTTATCAGTAGAATGCATGATGATGCTATGGGTATAAAGGATTCAAGTTATAAAGGAGAAAAGTATAAGACGCCTAAGGGTCATATTGTGTATGGAGGCGGTGGTATTTATCCAGATAAATGGGTGAGTGAAAAAAATGTATTCATGGATACCAGCTTTGCAGTATTATGGGAGAAAAGTTTATTGAACGATTTTGTATTTCAGTGGTATTTGAAAAATAAAGCAGCAATGAATAGCATTGTAAGCCCCACTGAATTTTTAAAGCAATATCAGGGCTATGATTATTGGAAAGCCTTAAATGAATTTGCTAATAGCGAGCAAAAGCAATCATTAAAAGCCATCGAAAAAAATAAGGTATTAGTTCAAAGACAAATTTTGGCCTTGGTGGCTAGAACAAAATGGTATAAGCAAGGGTATTATGAAGTACAGAATAGCTTGGATCCGCTTTTTGCTACCATGCTTCCCTAGGCTTCTTTATATAAATATGATTTTAATCATTTTTTTGACTGACTAGGCTCATTGAGGGCTTAGGCATATTTAGGCATTTTTGTGCTACAAATTATGTCTATAGCCTGTTATCATTGTGGTGCCGATTGTTTTGATACTATTTTAGTAGAAGATAAACATTTCTGTTGCGAAGGTTGCAAGATGGTGTTTAAGCTATTAGATGAAAATGGTTTATGCCAATACTATGATTTGTCTGATATGCCTGGGCTTACTGCGAAGGGGCATTTTGTTTCTGAAAAATATAATTATTTAGACAATGCAGCTATCAGCGAGCAGCTTATTCAATTCAAACTAGGGGAGCAAGCGCATCTGGTATTTTATTTACCTCAAATACATTGTGTGAGCTGTGTATGGCTTTTGGAAAATTTACATAAAATAAATCCGGGCATAATTCAGTCCAAAACACATTTTGAAAAAAAGGAAATTAAAATTGTTTTTAATACTTCCCTTATTTCATTAAAGCAAGTAGTTCAGTTATTGGCCTTTGTGGGCTATGAACCTGTGATTCATTTGGGAGGCAATGACTGGTTAAAGAAAAAGAAGGTCAATAAAAAGCAGTTGTATAAAATTGGTATTGCAGGTTTTTGCTTTAGCAATATTATGATGCTCAGTTTTCCAGAGTATTTATCCAATGATGTTTTAGAGTTAGGCTCATTAAGGCATTTTTTTGTGTACATTAATTTATTATTATCCCTGCCTGTGCTTTTTTATAGTGCCAGTGGTTTTTTTATTGCTGCTTATACAGGCCTTAGACAAAAATGGTTAAATATAGATGCACCTATTGCACTCGCTATTCTTGTTACTTTTAGTAGAAGTGTTTATGAAATACTTAGTCAAACAGGGGCGGGCTATTTAGATAGTATGAGTGGTATCGTTTTTTTTATGCTCATTGGAAGATGGTTTCAGGATAAGTCTTATGATTCTTTTGCCTTTGATAGAGATTATAATTCTTTTTTTCCTTTAGGCGTTACTGTATTAGAAGAAGGTAAGGAAGTCAATAAAGCGCTTTCTTCACTTCTTAAAGGTGAAATGGTTTTATTAAGAACTGATGAAATGATTCCAGCCGATGCTGTTTTACGAACTGATGGCGCCTTTATTGATTATAGTTTTGTAACAGGGGAGAATGCGCCCATTGCAGTGGCCATAGGACAAATGGTGTATGCGGGAGGCATTCAAAAAGGAAGGTCTATTCAATTGGAAGTTTTAAAACCAGTGGGTCAAAGTTATATTACAGAACTATGGAATAGTCCTGTTTTGAAGACAGAGAAAAATATAGAAAAATCCTTTGTGCATCCATGGAGTCAATACTTTACCATTATACTTTTTCTTATTGCTATTACCAGTGGAATTTATTGGAGTATATATGATAGTCATAAAATTTTACCTGCCGTTACTGCCGTATTAATTGTGGCCTGTCCTTGTTCCTTACTGCTTACAGTGAGTTTTACTTATGGTAATGTATTAAGATGGTTAGGTAGGGGTAAGCTTTATTGCAAAAATGCATCTGTTATAGAGGCTATGCATAAAATTGATACTATTGTCTTTGATAAAACAGGAACCCTTACCAATCATGATGACACGCACTTAGAATATACGGGGACAGCTTTAACTATAAAAGAAATGGTAGCAGTCAAATCGGTTACCAGAGAGTCCTTGCATCCGCTTAGTAAAATGATTACTCAATTTTTACTTTTACAAGTGTCGGATCTTGTCGAATTTCAACAAATTGAAAACTTTATAGGCAAGGGCACTAAGGCCTACTGTGATGGCTTTGAGATAATCATAGGCTCTTCTTCTTTTTTAAAGTCTTTTGGAATAGTCATAGAGGAGAAAGTAGAAGGGTCATTGGTATATCTTGCCATGCAGGGAGTGTATAAAGGTGTTTTTAAAATTAATCATAGCTATAGAAAAGGGATTGAACCCATGATATTGGAATTAAAGGCGAAGGGATATGAATTGCATTTATTAAGTGGGGATCATCCTACAGAGAAAAAGCATTTGGTTCAACTATTAGGCAACGAAATACCTATCTTATTTGAACAAAGCCCAGCCGACAAATTAAATTATATAGAGGCACTACAAAATAAAGGACATCGTGTGATGATGGTAGGAGATGGCTTGAATGATGCAGGGGCAATTCAAAAATCAAATTTGGGTATTGCAGTTACCGATCAAACGCATTTATTTACGCCAGCCAGTGACGCCATTTTAGAAGGTGGTCAAATGTATAATTTGAAAAATTTAATTGACTATGCTAAAAAGGCAAAACTCATCATCGTAATCATTTTCATTTTATCTATTTTATACAATATTATTGGTATGTATTTTGCCACTAGTGCTAGGTTATCACCCATGGTGGCAGCAATTCTAATGCCTATTAGCTCTATTAGCATTGTAGCGCTATCTGCACTTCTATCTTACTTGTTTTCAAGCAAGCTTAGAGCATATAACTGATATATATCAGTTCCAAATTTGACCTATGTCATTAGCCAATTTGGGCTTTCCCGATAGATTTGTCGGAAATATATTCTTATGTCTGTATTCATATTATTAATTGTAGTGAGTGTTTTTGTAGCAGGTGGCTTTTTGCTGGCTTTTTTATGGTCGGTGAAAACAGGACAAATGGATGACGACTACACACCTTCCGTTAGAATTTTATTTGAGGATAGTATTAAGGTGGATCAAAAAGAAGAGCTAGAAGTTTTACCCTCGTCGAAATAGCATCAAAATAGTTTCAAACTAAATATATATAAAGTTTACTATCAAACATCATTCATCATTTAAATTAAACTTATGCAAGTAGAAAGTTTTCAGTATGACAATAAAACGGTAAGGAATTTTGCCATTGCCACTATCATTTGGGGGGTTGTTGGAATGACAGTAGGCTTATGGATTGCCTTGCAGTTGGTTTTTCCCACTGTATTAAACTTACAGCCTTATTTTAATTTTGGTCGTATTAGACCACTGCATACCAATGCAGTCATTTTTGCATTTGTGGGTAATGCTATGTTTATGGGAATTTATTATTCCTTGCAGCGTTTGTTAAAGGCAAGAATGTTCAGTGATGTGCTAAGTACCATTCATTTTTGGGGATGGCAACTTATTATAGTTGCAGCAGCTATTACTTTGCCTTTGGGGTTTTCTACCGCAAAAGAATATGCAGAATTAGAGTGGCCTATTGATATTGCCATTACTTTAATTTGGGTGGTTTTTGGTTTTAATATGTTTGCCACCATTATTAAAAGAAGAGAGCGTCATTTATATGTAGCTGTTTGGTTTTATATAGCCACTTTTGTTACAGTGGCGGTTTTACATTTAGTAAATTCATTTGAACTGCCAGTGACTTTGTTTAAAAGTTATAGTTGGTATGCTGGAGTACAAGACGCCTTAGTACAGTGGTGGTATGGTCATAATGCAGTGGCCTTTTTCTTAACCACTCCTTTTTTAGGTTTGATGTATTATTTCTTACCGAAGGCTGCTAACCGTCCGGTGTTTTCTTATAAATTATCTATTATACATTTTTGGGCTTTAATATTTTTATACATCTGGGCAGGCCCGCATCATTTATTATATACAGCACTTCCAAACTGGGCACAAAGCCTAGGCATTGTATTTAGTTTCATGTTAATATTCCCAAGTTGGGGTGGTATGATTAATGGTTTATTAACCCTGCGCGGTGCATGGGATAAAGTAAGAGAGGATGTGATTTTGAAATTTATGGTGGTGGCGGTAACGGCTTATGGTATGTCTACTTTTGAAGGACCTATGTTATCTCTAAAGAGCATTAACGCGGTGGCGCATTTCTCTGATTGGATTATTGCGCACGTGCATATTGGAGGGTTGGGTTGGAATGGCATGCTTACGTTTGGAATATTGTATTGGTTAATTCCTAGAATTTATAAAACAGAATTGTATTCAAAGAAATTAGCGAACATACATTTCTGGTTAGCTACTTTAGGTATTTTATTTTATGCCATACCTATGTATTGGGCAGGTTTTCAACAAGTAGCTATGTGGAAACAGTTTACACCTAGTGGCCAATTAAAGTATCAATTTTTAGAAACCGTTACCTATATGGCTCCTTTTTATGCAATGAGAGCGCTTGGGGGATCGCTTTATTTGACGGGAGCTATTATAGGAATGGTGAATTATTTTAAAACCATTGGTCAAGGTACACTACATGCCAATGAAGATGCACAAGCACCTGCTTTGGAAAAAGAATATACCCAACATGCTGGAGAGCATTGGCACCGTTGGATAGAAAGAAGACCCACTCCCTTTTTATTATTGTCTTTGATAGTTATTTTAATAGGGGGCTTAGTTGAATTAGTACCTACTTTTTTAGTGAAATCGAATATTCCTACTATTTCAAGTGTAAAGCCTTACACGCCTTTAGAATTACAAGGAAGAGATATTTACACAAGAGAGGGTTGTTATACCTGTCACTCTCAAATGATACGTCCGTTTAGAAGTGAAACAGAACGTTATGGAGAGTATAGTAAAGCAGGCGAGTTTGTCTATGACCATCCATTTCAATGGGGTAGTAAAAGAACTGGACCAGATTTAGCTAGGGAAGGTTCGGGTAATTTGAAAAAATCAAATACCTGGCATTATAATCACTTTGAAGAACCAAATTCTATTTCAACAGGTTCCGTCATGCCTTCCTATTCTTTTTTAATTGATGATAATATAGATACAGCCAGCACGCCTTTAAAAATAAATGCGATGCGCACTTTAGGGGTACCCTATGCAGCAGATTATGCAAGTAAGGCGAATCAAGATTTAATGATTCAGGCAAAAACTATTTCAGCTGATTTGGAAAAAGACGGCATTAAGGTTGCACCGAATAAAGAAATCATTGCCTTGATTGCTTATATACAAAGACTAGGCACAGATATCAATAAAAAATAAACAAGTAAAATTAAGCAATATGTACAGTTTTATAAAAAAGTATACCGAAACCATGCAGGATCAAAATATTTATCCGCTTTTTTCACTTTTAGTTTTTGTTGCATTTTTTATTGCAGTGTTATGGTATGTTAAAGTGCTTGACAAAAATGAAGTGGAAGAAATTAAAAATTTACCATTAGAACAATAATATATCATCTAAAAACATTTCTTATGTTAAAAATTAAAAATATTTTCCTTTTCTTATTGGCCTCTGTATTGTCTCTTAGTGCTTTTGCACAGCCGACTTTGCTTCCCGCCAAACCAGCAGTGACCAATTATATGCAGCTACTTATGGTTACCGTTGCTTGTTTATTAGTAGTAGTTATATGGATACTAACAAAAGTTTTATTAATGGTTTCTAAACAAGCGCTAAACTTATCAAAAGCAGGTAAAAAAGTAATGATGATTTTTGTAGTGGTAATGGGTTCTATGTTTGCTACAAATGTTTTTGCACAATCTACAGCGGCAGTCTCTGATAGCACTACAAAGGTAGCCTCCACCGATTTTTATGGGGGAGTATCTTACAATACCTTTTGGACAATGAGCACTGTAATTGTACTAGAGTTACTAGTTATTTTTTTATTGGTTTTATTTATTAAAAATATTTTTAGATCTATTCATCCTTCAGAAAAAATAATGGTAGAAGGAAAACTGCAAAGTGATTCTTGGTTGATTAGAACTTGGCATACATTGGACAAGCAATTTTTTACAAAAGCCATTCCTTTAGAAAAGGAAGCAGACATGCTTTTAGATCATGACTACGATGGCATTAAAGAATTAGACAATGCCTTACCACCTTGGTGGAAGTATGGCTTTTATATTACCATTGTAGTAGCAGTATTTTATATTTTAAAATTTGAAGTATGGCATACAGGTATGAATCCTACGCAGGAGTATGCTGAAGAGATGAGCGCTGCAAAAATTCAAACCGATGCGTATTTAGCTTCTGCTAAAGAAAATGTAGATGAAAATTCAGTTGTACAATTAGATGCAGCTGGAGCTGCCCAAGGGAAAATTTTATTTGCTAAAACATGTACTCCCTGTCATTTGGCAGAAGGGCAAGGTTCAGTGGGTCCAAATTTAACCGATGAATATTGGATACATGGAGGAGCTATTAAAGATATATTTAAGACTATTAAATATGGTTATCCAGATAAAGGGATGCAGTCTTGGCAATCTACTTATTCTCCAGTACAGATGCAGCAGTTAGCCACTTATATTAGAACATTAAAAGGTACGAATCCGCCGAATCCAAAAGCGCCACAAGGAGATTTATATAAAGAGGTAGCTGTAATAACCGACAGTACTGCAAGAGCGGACAGCACTGCAACAACAAAAATAAATGGAACAAATAAATAAAACAGATTCGGAGAGTATATCAAATTATAAAAAGGACTTATTGGATCAAACATTTAGAGATTCGGTATCTACTATTAGTAAAGAGGGTAATAGAAACTATGTCAATCCGCAAAAACCACATGGTAAATTATATAATTTAAGATCTTATTTTAGTTACTTTTATTTGATTTTATTTTTTACCCTTCCTTTTATAAAAGTAGAAGGGGAGCCTGTATTTTTGTTCAATGTACTAGAGAGAAAATTTATATTTTTTAGTAAAATATTTTGGCCTCAAGATTTTTTTATTTTTGCCATTGGATTATTGACATTTATTGTGTTTGTTATTCTTTTCACAGTAGGTTTTGGAAGAATATGGTGTGGTTGGGCTTGTCCGCAAACCATATTTATGGAAATGGTATTTAGAAAAATTGAATTTTTTATAGATGGGGATGCTAATCAGCAGAAACAATTAAAGGCAATGCCTTGGAATACAGAGAAACTATTTAAAAGAGCTGCCAAGATTATCGTTTTTTTTCTTTTATCCTTTCTAATTGCCAATTTTTTTCTGGGCTATATAATTGGCATTGATGAAGTGGGGGTACTAGTGAAAGAAGGCATATTTGTACATTTTGGAACCTTCAGTGCACTTGTCATTTTCACCTTGGTTTTTTTCTTTGTGTATTATTGGTTTAGAGAGCAGGCTTGCATTATTGTTTGTCCCTATGGAAGGTTACAGGGTGTGTTATTAGATAGAAATTCCATTTTAGTTGCCTATGATTATGTAAGGGGAGAGCCTAGAGGAAAGTTATCGGATGCTAATTCAGATAAAGGTGATTGCGTGAACTGCCATGCCTGTGTGCGTGTTTGTCCAACGGGTATTGATATTCGTAATGGTACTCAGTTAGAATGTGTGAATTGTACTGCCTGTATTGACGCTTGTGATGAAATAATGGATCATATTAATAAGCCCAAAGGTTTGATACGCTACGCTTCAGAGAATGGCATTGCTTTAAAAGAAAAAACGACTTATTCCTGGAGGTTGAAAATGTATACGATTGTATTAAGCTTGCTACTTGGTTTTTTAGCCATTTTATTAATTACTAGAGCAGATATAGCAGCTAGAATTTTAAGAACACCTGGCCAAACTTATCAGTTACTAGCAGATAACAAGATTAGTAATTTATACAATATTAAACTAGTGAATAAAACCAGAAAAAATATTCATCTAGATTTAAAATTAGAAAATATAGAAGGGGAGATTAAGCAAATAGGACCAGTAGACGTACCCAAGGAGTCTTATTTTCAAACAAGCTTTTTTATCACTTTGAAAAATGAACAGTTGAAATCAAGAAAAACAAAAATAAAAATTGGTCTTTATGAAAACGGTCATAAGATGGATGACTTAACTGCTGTTTTTCTAGGACCTTCAATATAAAATTCTTCTATTTAAAATAAAAAATATGAAACTCAATTGGGGACATAGTATCATTATAGTGTATGCCATTTTTGTTGGAGGAATATTATTGCTTGCTTATAATTCTTCTCAGCAAAAATTTGATTTAATACAAAGCGATTATTATGGTGCCGAATTAAAATATCAAAAAGTTATAGATGCTACTCAGAGAGCAAGCAATTTAGCAGAGGCTTTGCAAGTGGAGACAAAAGGCTCTTTATTACATATAACGCTTCCTAAAAATTTGCAAACGAATGTTTCTAAAGTGGCTATTGAAATGTATTGTATAGCAGACGAGAAGGGAGATATGAAAAAAGAAATATTAGTTCAAAAGGGCGTATTTGATATTGAATTATTGAGCATCATGAAAGGGAATTATACCTTGAAATTATCGGTGGACAATAATGGGGTAAACTATTATTTTGAAAAGAAGTTGATGTTATAAAGTTGGTGTAGAGATGTTGTAAAGTTAGTGTAGAGATATTGTAAAGTTGGGGTAGAGATGTTATAAAGTTTTCAGGGTAATTACTAAAACGAGACTTATGTGGTTGAATCATGTTTTTGAGATTGGGTTTTTGATGGGACTTATTGGAAGTCTCCATTGCATTGGTATGTGCGGGCCCTTGGTCATGGCTCTCCCTATCTCTGGTCAATCCAATTTTCAAAAATGGGTATCTATTTTATTATATCATTTTGGAAAAATAAGTAGTTATACGGTATTGGGCATTTTGCTCGGGTTATTTGGTAGTTCCTTGCCCTTATTCGGAGTGCAAGAGAATTTGTCTATAGTGATAGGGTCTATTATGTTATTGTATGTGCTATATGTATTTCTGATAAAATCAAAATGGAAGATCCCGTTTTTTAAATCCAATATGCTATATACCATAATAATAAAAAAAATGGGGGCTTTGTTTAAAAGTAAAAGCAGAGGTTCATTTTATTTGATTGGATTTTTAAATGGATTACTTCCTTGTGGTATGGTATATCTGGCATTGACTTCTGCGCTTGCTACACAGAGCGTTGTACAAGGTGGTATGATTATGGCATTCTTTGGATTAGGCACTATGCCTGCATTAATCATGGTAGCCATAGGAGGACAGTATATGGGTAGAACAGTAAGAACTAAGTTGCAATCCTTACTGCCGGTATTTATTTTTAGTATGGGCATTTTACTAATACTTAGGGGCTTGAACCTAGGTATTCCTTATCTAAGTCCACAAACAGGCATTGGAACGGCAGTTGTTCCATGTCATAATTAAGGCGTAATGAATAAAGAATTTATAACACAGGAGGTGGAGTCTTTAATTAGATCATTGGATTTTATCCAAGAGGAGCAGGCATTTGTAAAAAGAAAGCTAAGCAGTTTATTAGAAAACTTTGTAATGAATGATTTTATTATTTGGGCGGAAGAATTGCAACTTCAAATTTTAAATAGAGAAGCGGCTTTGAGACTTTTGAAAAATGATATTTTATTACTAAAGAAGGGAGTGAAAGCTTCTAAATCGTCCAATAATATGGTTGAACCCAAATTTGTAACAGAGTATAAAAAGTATAAACTTCAAGTAGTTTATTTAGAAAACGAGTTTATTACTTGGAAAAGTATTGTGAATGAAAAATTTGAAGCCAGTGTTAGTTAAAAAGGTTAGCTAGTTTCTTTTCTTCTAAAATGCTAATCTTACCTTCTTTAATTTCAATTAATTTTTCTGCTTTAAAGTCGCTTAAGGTTCTAATTAAACTTTCAGTAGCAGTCCCTGCTATATTGGCTAAATCTTCTCTTGAAATAGAAATCGAGAAATTGCCCGTATCGCCTTGCGCTGCGTATTTCTTTTTTAAAGTTAAAAGAGCATCTGCTACTCTTTTACGCAAGCTATGATAAGCAAGTGCTACTAGTTGTTGTTCTTTTTCAGAAATATTATTCGCAAGTAGTTTAATGACTTTCAACGCTACTTCTTGGTTATGAGTTAGTAAATGCTCAAATTCTTTTCTTGGAATGACTCTAATAGAAGACTCTTCTAAGGTTTCTGCAAATTCATCGTACACTACATTCTCAATTAAGGGGATATGGCCAAAGAAGTCTCCGGCAGATAATAAACCAATAATTAATTCTTTACCACCATCGCTAGTTTTATATACTTTAACCTTGCCTGATTCTATATAATATAGTTTATTGGGATGTTGCCCCTCAGAATAGATAACTTGTTTTTTCTTATAGTCAATTACATCATGGTTTTCAAGTGCCTTATGCATCTCGTCTTTATTGCCTAGTTCAGAAATAATTTGATACCAGGCTTCAATGCCTCTACCCCCTACATTTTGTTGAATTTTTATTTTTTCAATCCTGGCTCTAATAGCATTAATTAATTCGGAGTCGGAAAAAGGCTTTGTGATATAATCATCGGCGCCCATTTCCATGCCTTTTCTTAAATCATTTCTTTCGCTTTTAGCACTTAAGAAAATAAAGGGAATATGTTGTAAGGCTTCATTTTTACTTATAATTTGGTAAACGCCATAGCCATCTAAGACGGGCATCATAATATCGCATACAATTAAATCGGGAGGGTTGGCCATGGCTTTTTCAACACCTATCTTACCATTTTCTGCACTGATGACTTCGTAGCCAGCTAATGTTAAGATTTCAGCTGTGTTATCTCTTAATGCATCATTGTCTTCAATAAGTAGTATTTTTTCCATAACTGTAGTTTTATTCAAAGTCTTTTTTTATGAAGCTGGGTAAATTGATAATAAAGCTGCTACCATTTTCAAATTCACTATGGCAATGAATCGTTCCATTTAATAATTCAACATACCTGCCTACAATATGAAGGCCTAAGCCTGTGCCTTGTATATTGGTTACATTGGTAGCCCTGAAGAAGCGTTCAAATAAATGTACTTGATCATTTATAGGGATACCAATGCCTTTATCGGTAATACTAATTTTAGTATGGCTGGCTGTAACTTCTGCATCAATAACAATATTTGCATTTTCAGGAGAAAATTTAATAGCATTAGAAAGCAAATTAATCATGATATGCTTTAATAAATTGGTATCGGTATAGGTTTGCGTATTCCCCTTATGATTGAATATAAAGTTTTGCCCAGGTTTTAATAAAACAGACATTTCATTATTCATTCCATTCATAAATTCAACTAGGTCAAAAATTTCTGGGTTCATATCCACTTTGCCTTCTTCAATTCTACCTAGGGATAAAAATTCATTTAAGATATCCGTTAAAGTTTTAACCGAAGATTTAATACGGTCTATATGCTTATCTCTTTTATATTGATCCTCGGTACTAGTGTACTTTGAAAGCA
>CAIJZF010000305.1 GCA_903825095.1 uncultured Bacteroidota bacterium
CCACAAACACCTCTACCTTTTTTTATTCTTGTACAAGCAACGGGTCCTTGGAAAGGGCCTAATACCAATTCATCTTCCTGTATCCAATAAAAACCTACCCATAACCAATTGAATTGTTCTTTTAATGCAGCTGCAATATTGCCTAGGTTGGCAATTAAATTTGTTTCACCGCTTAGTAAACCTTGTATTTGTGGTAGCAGTGATTCGTACTGCGTTTTTTTATCTCCTTTAGTAATGGTTAAATCTTCGGCCATAAAAACAAGTGTTTTATTTAATGAGTTATTAAGTTTGATCCTTAGTTATAGAAATTAGCGCAGTTATATTAGGCTAATTATTTTAGGATAATGCTTCTGTCTTTTTTTGAAATAATGATTTTAATTCTTTCTTTTCTATTCTTGCTACAAAAAGTATAAAAGCAATTAGCTCGAAGCTTGCTATACTAAGTCGAATGGTATTATTTTTAGTGATCAATTCTACTAGTGTATAAATACCATAGAGTAATAAAGTAATTACAAAATAAGCAATGAGTTTTTTAGTCGCATAAGGAATAGGATATACTTTTTGACCCCATTTATAACTTACATACATCATGCTGCCATAACAAGCCAAAGTAGCCCAGGCACTGGCCATATAACTAAAATAAGGAATGGCTATAAAGTTAATGGCAATGGTAATAACCGCGCCTAGTAGGGTAATCCAAGCCCCTGCCATGGTCTTATTACTTAACTTATACCAAATGCTTAAATTATAATAAACGCCTAAAAATATATTGGCTATTAATAAAATGGGTACTACGCGCAGTCCCACGTACATGTCGGGATTGCGTATAAATTCTTTCCAAATATCTAAGTATAAAACTACCATTAAAAACATAATACAAAGTGTGATCACAAAAAATTTCATCACCCTTGCATAGGTTTTTGGTGCATTTTCTTCTGTAGACTGTTTAAAGAAAAATGGTTCTGCGCCCATGCGAAAAGCTTGTACTGAAATAGTAATAAGTATAGATAATTTATAACAAGCACTATAAACTCCTACGATGGCTTTATTGGCATCGGGTGATCCGCCTGGGGCCCACCAGCCTAACATAATTCGATCAAATGTTTCATTTACCATACCGCCAAAACCCACAATAATTAATGGAAGTGCATACAAAATCATTTGTTTCCATAAATCAAAATCAAAATTAAAACGCAAAGCCCCAATCTCTTTTTTAAGTAATAATAAAACAAAAACATTTTGAACAATACCTGCTAATAAAACATAGCCTACTGCCCAATCGGCTTTATACCAACTCGCTAAAATGCTAGTCGGATGTGTTGCAATATATTCAGGAAGTATACTTATAAAATAATAAGTAGCTAAAATATTTAGAACAATACCGCCAATTTTTATAAATGCAAATTTTTTCGGTTTGCCTTCCATCCTTAATCTAGAAAAGGGAATGGTTGCAAGTGCATCTAAGCCCACCACCCATGCCATGAGCGTTATATATTCTGGATGTGCTGTAATTTGTAAAAGTGAAGCAATGGGAGCGCTAAATTTAATGAGTACCATTAATACCACTGCCGTTACCATCATCATTGAAATACTGCTCGTATGGTATATTTTTTCTTCATTTTCTTTACTGCCGAACCTAAAATAAGCGGTCTCCATGCCATGGGTCACCATCACATTTAAAAATGGAATAAAAGAGTAAACAATGGACATTTCTCCGTAGGCCGATTCGGTAAACTTATAAGTAAGGTAGGGTACCAGCAAATAACTAATAAACCTAGCTGCTATTGAACTAAGTCCGTACCATGCGGTTTGACTGGCTAATTTTTTTAAACTACTCAAGGGATTGAAATTACAGCTAAATTAGTGAAAATAGTTTTGTTTATCTTCATGTAGAAATTGGTAATATTATGAAAGTGGTTATTCAAAGAGTAAATGAGGCAAGTGTTTCTATAGATGGGCAGATAGCCGGGTCCATCCAAAGGGGCTTAATGGTGCTTTTGGGTATTGAAACGGCCGATACCATGGAGGATGTGGACTGGCTTTCCAATAAGATTGTACAAATGCGCATTTTTGATGACGCCGAGGGAGTGATGAATTTGAGTGTGAAAGAAGTGGGTGGTCATATTTTACTAGTGAGTCAGTTCACCTTACATGCTAGTACTAAAAAGGGGAACAGGCCTTCCTATATTGCTGCTGCAAAACATGATATTTCTGTTCCACTTTATGAAGCCATGATTAAAAAATTGTCGGCGGATATGGGTGCGCCTATTCAAACAGGTGTATTTGGCGCAGACATGAAAGTGGCACTGGTTAATAATGGTCCTGTAACCATTATTGTAGATTCAAAAAAGAAAGAATAATATAGTAAGACCCTAACAGTATTAATAGTAAGAAGTAAAAAAATAATAAATAGTAACATTTATAAAGCATTCCAATGGCAAATGAAATTACAATACAAGCCGCGCAGCAGAAAGTAGACAACTGGATTAAAACAGTGGGCGTAAAATATTTTAGTGAGCTCACTAATTTGGGTATTTTAATGGAAGAAGTGGGAGAGTTGTCGAGAATTATGGTGCGCAAATATGGAGACCAGTCCTTTAAAAATAAAGAAGGGGAGCTACTACTTGCCGATGAAATGGCCGATGTTTTATTTGTATTAATATGCTTGGCCAACCAAACGGGCGTTGATTTAACCGCCGCTTTGGAGAAAAATATTGAAAAGAAAACCCTAAGAGACGCGACTAGGCATCAAAACAACGAAAAATTACATTCCTAATATAATCTCGCAGTATATTTGCAACCTATGAGTAAGGTACAACCAGACAACACATTGCAAGCAATCATTTCCCATGCCAAGGAATACGGATTTGTATTTCCTAGTAGTGAAATATATGATGGATTAAGCGCTGTTTATGATTACGGCCCTTACGGTGCGCAATTGAAAAAAAATATCAGAGACTATTGGTGGAATAGCATGACCCAGCTTAATGAAAATATTGTGGGTATAGATGCGGCTATTTTTATGCATCCTACTACTTGGAAGGCAAGCGGACACGTTGATAGTTTTAGTGATCCTTTAATTGACAATAAAGAAAGTAAAAAAAGATATAGAGTAGATCATTTAATTGAAGCACATGCCGATGCTTTAATAGCGAAAGGAAATAATGCTGCAGCTGATAAATTGCTAGCAGATATGGACGCCTTACTTGCCAAAGAAGATTTCGAAGGGCTTAAAAAATTAATAGAAGAAAATAAAATTACTTGTTCAGTGAGTGGCACAAGTAATTGGACAGAGATAAGACAATTTAATTTAATGTTCTCTACAGAAATTGGCGCTGTTGCAGAAGAAGCTAGCACCATATATTTAAGACCAGAAACGGCTCAAGGTATTTTTGTGAACTTTTTAAATGTGCAAAAAACAGCCAGGATGAAAATTCCATTCGGTATTGCACAAACGGGGAAGGCTTTTAGAAATGAAATTGTAGCGCGTCAATTTATATTTAGAATGCGTGAGTTTGAACAAATGGAAATGCAATTCTTTATTAAGCCAGGTACCCAAAAAGAGTGGTATGAGCATTGGAAGAACGAGCGTATGCAATGGCATTTAAGCTTAGGCATAGCGCCTGAAAAGTACCGCTTTCATGACCATGTTAAATTAGCACACTATGCCGATGCGGCCTTAGATATAGAATACGAATTCCCTTTTGGATTTAAAGAAGTAGAAGGTATTCATTCTCGTACCGATTTTGATTTAACCCGTCATCAGGAGTTTAGTAAAAAGAAGATGCAGTATTTCGATACAGAGATTAATCAGCACTATGTACCTTATGTGATTGAAACATCTATTGGTTTAGATAGAATGTTCTTATTGATATTAGCCAATTCTTACGAAGAAGAAACCATTACTAAAGAAGATGGCAGCACCGATTCTAGAGTGGTACTTCATTTACCTGCAAGATTAGCTCCTAATAAATTAGCTATTCTTCCTTTGACTAAAAAAGATGGCTTGCCTGAACTTGCTAAAGAATTAATGGACGATTGTAAAAAATCTTTTCATTGTTTTTATGAAGAAAAAGATGCTATTGGAAAAAGATACCGTCGTCAAGATGCCATCGGAACTCCATTTTGCGTAACCATCGATCATCAAACCAAGGAGGACGGCACCGCTACCATTCGCTACCGCGATAGCATGTTGCAAGAGCGTATTGCTTTGAGTAAGATAAAGGAATTAGTCCTTGCGCACATAAGCTAGGCTAAACTTTTTTTAAGCAATTGTATTCAAAATACAACTTTTCACTTCCATGATTAGCTAGGAATTTTTGTTAAAACTGAGGCATACATAAATACAATTTTGAGCGAGCTTTCGAGCACCTGGCAGAGCGAGCGAAAAATTAGTATTTTGAATGACGAAGTTTTCTAACCAAATGATTCAAAATGCACTTGCTTTTTATCCAACCCTAAGTCGGTCATATTTTTACGTGCATCATCAATCATAGCTTTCCAACCGCATAACCAAACATGGGCTGTCTCTTTGTTTTCTTTCAATAATTCTTGGTAAACGGGGTGAACATATCCTATATGGGAGCCCGCTGGTACTGCTGTTTCTCTAGAATAGCAAGGGTGAAAATGAAAACCTGGTTCTTTTGCTTCTAATTCTTTTAATTCATCAATATATAAACCATCTTCAAATTTACGACAGCCAAAAATGAGGTGAATATTATTGTGTGCAATTTTATGTTCGTGTATATATCTTATCATTGACCTGAATGGTGCAATACCAGTTCCTGTACAAATAAAATACACATCGTTTTCAAAGTTTTTAGGAAGTACAAATACACCTTGCGGTCCTCTTAAAGTAATATTAGTACCCACTTTGGCTTCATTGAATAAGTAAGTTGTACCTAATCCGCCTTCCAACAAAACAATCACTAGTTCAAAAGTATTGGTACCATTAGGTTCTGAGGCAATGGAATAGCTTCTCCATCTTTTATTTTTTTGCTCATGAATAGGCAAATCTAAAGTAACAAACTGTCCAGGTATAAAATCAAATTTCTCTATGCTTGGAATTTCAAAATAAAATCTTTTCGTATTGGGAGTCTCATTCTCTATTTTAGTGAGAACTGCTTCCATCCATTCTAGTGCCATAATCGTAAGTTTTAATTATTGGTTACGAATACTCGTTGAACATATACCTTTTTATTGGCATAAATTTTAACAAAGTAAACGCCAGTTGTTAAGTTATTTATATTTATTTTTTGTGGGCTTCTTTGATTAATTAAATTTTCTTTATGAAAAACATTATTACCCATTAAGTTCATTATATCTAAGGTAATACCTTCTGTTTGAATATTACTAAACTGTACAAAAAAGCTACTTCCTTTAATCATGTTCTCAATATTGTCGTCTGAGCTAATCCTTAAGTTAATTTCTTTGACAGGCGCTTCTTCAATAGCCGTGACCATAATAAGCCTACTATCTGAAACAGAAGTGCAGGTTCCTAATTTTGTAGCCACTTTATACATGCCATTGGTAGAGGGACGATAATTTTGATTGGTAGCCCCTACAATGGTTTCGTCATTTAAATACCATTGGTAAGTGGCAGCGCTAGTAGATTTTAAGGTAGTGTCTGTAAAAATGAAGCTGGGTTTCTCAGAAGTTTTCACGGGCACTTCTGTAGCGGCACTCATAGCATCACCTGTATTAATTTGAGTGCTATAAAAAAAGTAGAAATAATTTTGATAGTTACCAGAGGCTGTTTGTACACTATTGCCCGTATAGCTAAATATTTTACTTGGCCCAATGGGATAGGTAGGGTCTTTTAAACCACTATTTCTAAATACAGTGGCACTATCGCATTTAATGATAATGATATAGTCACCTGCTTGTGCAATTTTTAAATTAAGTGCATAAATTCTCCCTGTATCACCTTCTACATAAGGCGTACCTGCAGAACTAGCCGCGGCTATGGGTGAAGGACTACTTGCGGGCACATTTAAAGAAGTGGTTTGCAAAGGGTAGTAAGTATAAGATGTTCCATCTGCAGAAAAAGAACCAAAACTGGCTAAGATAAAATCCACTTTACCAGGATAGCCTGTATATAATTTTACAGTTTCAATATTCAGTGGGCCACCTGCATTTATTTTTACAAAATTACCGGCAAAATTATTGTACCCGCCACCACTACCTAATGTTGTATTGGTTAATGGACCTACAACCGATTGATAACCTTGTGTAACATATAATTTATTTTTAGTGCTAGTGCTGCCTGCTGGGCTAGCACCCACTGCAATCGGGTTTTGCAAATTTGCACTATCATACCATATATAATTGGCAGTCGCACTTGGGGATGAAACAGCTAAGGTTAATGAGCCATTACAATTAGTGGCAGTGGCTACTGGGGCAGCTATGGCCGCAGCGCTAACAATAGTAGCGCTTATGCTATTATTTCCTTTTTGCTGATCGCTAGCTAAGTTGACAGAGGCGGTAAATGTATAAGTTTGGTCAGCTTCAATATCAATAGGCTTTTGAAAAGTGTAGTTCATAGTTTCTTGACCAGTTAAGCGACCTGTAAATATTTCATTAATAGATAAAATAGTGGTACTTCCTTTTTTCACCACTAAACTTAATGGTAAATTTGTTTGTGCAGTCGATCCAAGGTTTGCAATTTTTGCAGTTATATATTGGTTATCTCTTTTTGCTAAACCTGCAATGGGGTTTACAATTTCTGTAACTTGTAAATCATTCGTAGGATTAATCACTTTTAAAGTATAGTCCTGTGTTTCTCCGCTTGTATAATTGCCGCAAGCTTTTACATTAGCGCTGGCATCGGTTTCAGTTACCACAATTCTAAGTTTGGTAATTTTTCCAATGACTAAATTAGAAGGAAAAGTAATTAAGCCTGTATAGGTTCCATTTTTTAATGCAGCACTTGCTAAAGCTGTTTCAGTATCTTCAAAAGCGCCATTGTTATTATAATCAATAAAAACTTTTAAAAATCTTGTATTATCGGATGCGTCTGTGCTACCTAATTTTATACTAATAGGTAGTGTACCATTGGACTCTGCATTTATAATAATATTGCTATTGTCAATATATTGTTTGGTGCCAGTGTTGGCAAATACCTTGCCAGCAATGGTTACACTATCCATTCTAGTACCTGCCGCAGAAGTGGCAGAGGATAAACAGTATGCAGTTCCACCTGCGCCACTAATTATTAATGAGTATGCTTGCTGACCTCTTACTAAATTATTTTTATGGTTCACTGTTATAGTATAGCTAGTGCCTACTAAGGTGGAATCGATTTCCACTTTCTCTAGATTGTCTACCGAATTAATTTGTCTTGATGCAGGGTCGTCTGGTATTTTTGGATTTAATTTCCAAGGGAAGTAAGTAGTAGAGTCTTTTGTAATTTTTAAATCTAAATCATTTATTAAACGACGGGTAGTATCATTTAAGCTTGTTTCAATATCTCCTTTGACATCTGTCCAAGCAAGGGTTGCTTTTAAGGGTTTATTGCCTGAGGCAATCACGCTCACTGAATAAGAGGCTTTATTTTCTAAAACATTTTCATATACTAAATCCACGCTTGTGCTACTATTCTTATTGGTAAGTGCATTACTTAATACAGTAGCGGCTTCTCCAATGTTGAGTAAACCCCAACCAAATTTATAATCAGGACCTGGAAATAAACCTGCTTCGTTAGCAGTGTGAATGGCTAAACCTTTAATAGTGGCAGAGCGCATAAATTTATTGGGTACAATTTGCTGACTCAATTCTTGTAATAAAAATAAGGAACCTGCTGCACCTGGAGAGGCCATAGAAGTGCCACTAGAATATGCATAGCTAGAATCGCTTGCATTGGTTGTTGAATAAACCGATTGACCATCTGTTACAATATCGGGTTTAATACGGCCATCATCTGTCGGGCCCCAACTGCTAAAGCTAGTCATGATAGCATCTTCTTTTTTTGAATAACCAGAAGCGATACCAGTAACAGCACCCACTGTTAAAATATTTTTTGCATTCACATCCATGGGTAGTGTCTCGTAGGCATTATTGCTACTTAAACTATCGGGTCTTTTTCCTGCGTCATACCATTTGCCTTTCTCATCGCGTCTCCAATAAGTATCGCCCACTTTAGGTCCGGTACTTGCATGCGTATTACCTGCAGACTTTACTATTAAATAATTGGGCGCATTATAGGCGATAGAATCCATGGCTTGTGCGCCATCATCATAATAACCAAACTTATAATCTTCTTTTTCATTCCATTTTCCATGGTATTCCCATCTTGTAGAATCGTCGTTATAATCCCAGCCTGCAATGTTTCCATAAGAATGGTTAGAAATCAATAAACCATTTGCAGCGGCAGCAGCCATTTCTGATTCGTCATCAAACCAGTCATAAGAATAAGCGCCTTTAACTCCATAGGCCATTCCTTTTGCAAGTGCATTCGCACCTTTGCTAAACATAATACCTGCTACATGTGTGCTATGACTCACTGTTTTAGTAGCATTGTCTTTTTCTACTACTTTTCCATCAAATTCAACATGGGTAGGACGAGGCACGCCTTCATCCCAAATGCCAATTCTATTGGTCATGATACTACTAGCGCCACTTAAATTAAATCCCAAAATACCACCAGGCCAAACTTTATTAGCATTAATACTTATGGCTTGTATAGGGTCGGCAAAAGTAGTGAGGTATTTAGGTTGTCCAAAGGCATCTATGCCCACTAAATTTGAACTTGCATTATTTTTACTCTTATAACGAATAGGCCAGCCATTTTCTTTGGCTTTAAGAATAGCTTCTGTATAGTTCGCTCTTGATTTTATTTCAAAATATTTAGCACTATTTAATAAAGCAATTTTTTGTGTTTCATTTTGCGCATGACTAATAAGGCTTATGGAAAATAAAAAAATAGATAATAATAAAAAATGCTTCATACGAAAAGGGTAGGATTATGAGGTATTTAGGTGCTTTAAAATTACAATGAATTCTGCATAATTTTCTTATTAATGCCTATAAATAAGGGATAAATAATATAGAAAAATGTTTGTATTTAGACTTGTTGCATAGTATTGAAAGGGCCATTTATGCTCACTAAGGTTCCTGTTTAACTTTAAGGCCTAAATCTCTTCTAATCCTTGAGTCAATTTATAAAATTGGCATGTATCTTTGCGGGGTGATCTATGAATGAGCAATCTCTGTTTGAGCCTTTTGAAAATTCCCCCCTCCTAAATAATTTGGCGGACAGGATAGCTATGTCCCAGCAGGAAGAAAAGCCCTTTCAAATCTTTTTACAAAACTTACAAGGCTCCTCTGTAGCCTTTGTTTTACAAACTATTTTTTCGCATGCAAAAACCAATCAACTAAATCATTTAGTGGTTTTAAATGATGCAGAAGAAGCGGCTTATTTTTATAATTCTATTGAAAGTGTAACAGAGGCAATGGATTTATTTTATTTTCCTTCCTCTTATAAAACCCCACATAATTTTAGTTTATTAAACCCTTCGCATGTAATGCTTCGAACAGAAGCCTTGACAAAAATATCCATGGGTGGGAATAAGAAAATTTTAGTGACTTATCCCGAAGCTTTGTTTGAAAAAGTAATTATGCGCAATACTTTGCAGCAAAATATTATTCAAATAAAAACCAATGATAGCCTAGATTTAAATGGACTCATGCAACAGTTAGTAGACTATGGTTTTGAGCGCACCGATTTTGTTTACGAGCCAGGACAGTTTGCACTAAGGGGAGGTATATTTGATATTTATTCTTTTGGTAATGAAAAGCCTTACCGTGTAGAATTATTTGGAGAAGAAGTGGATAGCATTAGGGTCTTTGATCCAGCCACTCAATTAAGTGAGCGTAAATTATTACAAGTAAATATTATTCCCAATGTAACCACTCAGTTTGAAGACAAAATAAAAATTCCTTTACTAGAGTTTTTATCCAAGGACTGTTTAATATGGCTGAAAGATTGGAATGTCATCTCCCAAAAAGGCAATGATCAGTACGAGGCCTTGGGTGATTTTATTGAACACCATGGCAAGGCCAATAGTGTAGATGAAAACGACCCTCACAAAAGAGAGAGTCATATGGAGGACTTTGAAACAGTTGCTGCCACTGAATTGCAGCTAGTTTCAAAAAATATACTAGAGTGGGGTTTTCAAGCCCAGCTATCAAAAGACAAATTGGTTTTTAATACACAGGCGCAACCTTCTTTTAATAGACAATTTCAATATTTAATTGCCAACCTGCAAGACCTTGAGAAAAAGGGCTATCATTTATTTTTATTTGCAGAACAAGCCAAGCAATTAGAACGCTTACATGCTATTTTCACCGATTTAAAAACGGAAATTAAGTTTACGCCCATTGTTAAAAATATTCATGAGGGCTTTATAGACCATGACCATAAATTAGTTTGTTATACCGATCACCAAATTTTTCAACGTTATCATAAATACAAAGTAAAACAAGCCTATAGCAAAAGCAAGGCCATTACTTTAAGAACCTTGCGTGATTTACAACCGGGAGACTATGTCACCCATATTGACCATGGAGTGGGTGTGTACAGTGGGCTGCAAAAAATAGACGTGAATGGACAGGTGCAAGAGGCGGTAAGAATTATTTATAAGGACAGTGATATTTTATATGTGAATATTAACTCCTTACATAAGATATCTAAATACACAGGTAAGGAAGGCACACCCCCTAAGGTGAATAAATTAGGTTCGGACGCTTGGGTGAAATTAAAAGACAAGACCAAGGCGAAAGTAAAATTGATTGCCTTTGATTTAATAAAATTATATGCACAAAGAAAAGCACAAGTGGGATTTGCTTTTTCTCCCGATAATTATATGGTGCATGAATTGGAAGCTTCTTTTATTTATGAAGAAACAATTGACCAGGCCAAGGCCATTGCCGATGTGAAAAAAGATATGGAAGCCCCTGCGCCCATGGACAGACTAGTTTGTGGTGATGTGGGCTTTGGTAAGACAGAAGTGGCTGTGAGAGCGGCTTTCAAGGCAGCCATTGATGGTAAACAAGTAGCTGTTTTAGTGCCCACCACAATTTTGGCCTTTCAGCATTTTAAAACTTTTGCCGATAGGCTAAAAGATTTCCCTGTGACCATTGATTATTTAAACCGCTTTAAATCCGCGGCACAGAAAAAAGAAACCATTGAAAAATTGAAAGAAGGAAAGATTGATATTTTAGTAGGCACCCATGGTATACTAGGTAAGGAAGTACATTTCAAAGACTTAGGATTGATGGTGATAGATGAGGAACAAAAATTTGGTGTTGGCCATAAAGAGAAATTAAAAACATTAAGAACCAATGTTGAC
>CAIJZF010000306.1 GCA_903825095.1 uncultured Bacteroidota bacterium
ATGTACAATTTGTATAATTTCTACTTTCTCAAATTGATGTACTCTATTTAATCCGCGCACATCTTTTCCAAAACTACCTGCCTCTCTTCTAAAGCAAGGAGAATAAGCGGTCATTTGTAGTGGAAGCTCTGCTTCTTTCAAAACCACATCTCTATAAATATTGGTAACAGGCACTTCTGCTGTTGGAATTAAATAAAAATTATCTGCAGTGGCATGGTACATTTGTCCTTCTTTATCAGGTAGTTGACCAGTGGCGAAAGCAGAAGCTTCATTCACCATAAAAGGAGGTAAATATTCTGTATAGCCTGCAGCAATATTAAAATCTAAAAAATATTGTACCAAGGCTCTTTGAAATTTAGCACCCTTGCCAATATATAAAGGAAAACCACTACCGGTAATTTTAGAACCGGTTTCAAAATCGACTAAATTGTATTTGCTAATTAAATCCCAGTGTGCTTGAGCGCCTGCATGTAGTGTAGGTGTTTCACCCCCTTGCTTCACTAATTCATTCTCTTCTGGTGTTTTCCCTTTAGGCACTAAGTCATGCGGCAGGTTAGGGAATTGTACAATGGTGTTTTGTAATTGCAATTCCACTTCGGCCATCTTTATTTTAAGGGGATCTAATTGAGTCTTTAAACCCGCTACTTCGTTTTTTAAGTTTTCAGCCTGCTCTTTTTCACCCTTGGCCATTAAGCCCCCAATTTCTTTGGAAGCCGCATTCACCTTGGCCTGCATTTCATCAAAAGAAGCTTGCAACTGCTTTCTTTCATCATCCATGGCAATCACGGTATCTACCAAATCCAAATTAGCAAAATGCTTAATAGCCAATTTCTGCTTAGCTATTTCTTTGTTTTGGCGTAAAAAACTCACTTGTAACATCGGGTCAAATTTTAGCAAAGATAATCAAAGCATTGTACTACGCCTAGATATCCCCTACCTTTGCCCCATAAATTGAAAAAAGGATATGGCCTCTATAAATGACGATTTTCAGACCAGGTGGTGGGATTTAGAGAAAAAACTGATGGACCGCTTCGGAAAGAAACCCGATGTGGAATCGATATTATTTCTCATTGGGCTGCAAGAAACGGGCTTTTTAATTGAAAAAATTAGCAAGGAACAGAAGCAGGACCTCATGCATGTAGCTATTTGTAAGATACTTGCAAGCAGTGGCTATTATATACTGGAAGGCCTAGATGAAGAGGGCTGGCCTCATTTTAAGCAATTAAAGGGCCTACCCACCATGGACCTCATAGAACAAGAAGGATTTTTAAAAGACCATATATTACTCTATTTTGAAAACAATAGCTTCTAGCTCATTGTTTTTTTAGTGTTTTTTATGAATCTTTGCATCAATAAAAAATAAACTATGCAATTCCCAGCCGACTTACGTTACACAAAGGACCACGAATGGATTAAATTAGAAGGCAATACTGCCACTATTGGTATTACCGATTTCGCACAAGGCGAATTGGGGGATATTGTATACATTGATATTAATACTGTAGGAAAAATGCTTTCTGCTGAAGCCGTATTCGGAACAGTAGAAGCCGTAAAAACAGTGAGTGATTTATTTTTACCAGTGTCGGGTACTATCTTAGAAGTGAACCCTGCTTTAACTGCACAACCAGAATTAGTGAATACCGATCCTTATGGCGCAGGATGGATGGTGAAAGTAACTGTAGTAAATACTGCTGATGTAGAAGCTTTATTAACCAGTGAGGCATATAGTCAGTTGGTTCATTAATCCATTATGACAAATTCATTTAAAACTTTAGTTTGGGTCATTTTTGAAATAATAATTATATTTATAATAATGAGCTTGCCTGGAAATAAATTACCGGCAGAAAATAGTTTTACATACAATTTTAAAGTTGATAAAATAGTTCATATTTTACTATTTTTTATTTTGAGTTATACTATATTGTTGTATTTCAAAAAAAGTAATAAAAAGCATTTGAAGAATAAAAGAACACAAATTATAGCAATTATATTATGTATTGTATATGGTATTTTTTTAGAGTTTTATCAAAAATTATTTGTGCCTAGTCGGAGTTTCGATATTGCTGACATATTAGCAGATAGTATAGGTAATATATTTGCACTAATAATA
>CAIJZF010000307.1 GCA_903825095.1 uncultured Bacteroidota bacterium
ACCTATAGTTTAGATAAAATGCAAAATTTTATTAGAACTACTTTAAGACATCCCCATTTTTTTCTGGGATGGAATGCCATTGTACAATTAAAATTAACCGACGAATCGCTAGTAGCTTTAAAAGAAAATGCAAGTATTAAAGATTGGATACAAAATCATTTACAAACCCATTCATTAGAAAATAAATACGCTACTTTTTTAAGTAATGAAATTATTAAAAACCAATTTGAGTATATTGGATTTTCTAGTGAAACTCTTATTCCTGCTCAGTATAAGACCAGCGCTGCTATTGTACAATGGATACTTGAAAATAAATGGAAACTAGCACCTACCGATAAAGATATGGTGGTGATGATGCACGAAATTGAATACGAACTGGACTCCAAAAAATATTTAGTGCAAAGTTCAATGGTGCAAAAGGGAAAAAATGCAACAGAAACCGCCATGGCCACCACCGTTGGTTTGCCACTGGCCATGGGAGTTTGTGCTTATTTAAAAGGAGAAATAAATATTACGGGTTTACATATTCCTACCCACCCTTCTATTTATAAACCTATTTTAAAAAGTTTAAAAGAAGAAGGCATTGTATTTGAAGAAGTAACAAAGGAAATTAAATAGTTGAGCTTTCGGCTGCTTTGGTTTGATCCCACTCATAATCTAATTGTCTTTTCTCTAAACTAGCAGCTACTACTTTAATAGTGACTTTATCGCCCATATTAAATTTGCGACCCGATCTCATACCCACTAAGGCATAATCCGATTCTACTAATCTAAAGTCGTCGAATTTAGATAATGAAACAACACTTACCAGTCCCTCACATTTATGTTCAATGGTTTCTACCCAGAATCCAAAACTAGATACACCACTAATAATGCCTTCAAAGCTATGGCCTAAATAATCGCGCATAAATTCCACTTGCTTGTATTTATTAGCTGCTCTTTCCGATTCCATGGCAGCACGCTCTCTTTCACTGCAGTGCACACATTTTTGTTCTAATTCTGAATCGTTGATAGGACGCTCTACTAAAACCGATTGTACAATGCGGTGTACTAAAATATCTGGATACCTTCTAATAGGTGAAGTGAAATGACAATAGTATTCAAATCCTAAACCATAGTGTCCAATATTTTCACTGGTATACACTGCCTTAGCCATTGTTCTAATACCTAATTGTTCAAGTACATGTTGCTCTGGTTTACCCTTGGCTGCCTTCATTAAGTCGTTAAAACTATGTGCAATTTGTGTAGGTGTTGAGATGTCAAATGGATAACCATGCTTTTTAGCAAACACTATAAAAGGAGATAACTTCTCTTCATTGGGTTGATCATGCACACGATAAGGAAAAGGCAGTGTTTCTTTTTTAATTTTAACCTGCCCCATTTTTTGAGCAATAAGTTGATTCGCTTTTAACATTAACTCTTCAATTAACTGATGCGACTCTTTACTTTCTTTTATAGTAATACCTGTAGGTTTTCCTTTGTCATCTAAAGTAAAGCGCACTTCTTGTGAAGAAAAATTAATGGCGCCATTATCGAACCTTGCCTGTCTTAATTTTTGTGTCCAATCTAATAACCATAAAATTTCATTAGAGTGGTCTCCTATTTTAGTATCAATAATTTCTTGTACTTGTTCGTAAGTAAATCTTCTATCGGAATGAATAATGGTTTTACCAAACCAAGTATTCACTATTTTACCATGCGCATCCACTTCAAAGCAGGCAGAGAAAGTAAGTTTATCTTCATTCGGTCTTAATGAACATAGTTCATTAGATATACGCTCAGGTAGCATTGGATACACTCTGTCTGGCAAATACACTGAAGTAGCTCTTTCATAGGCTTCTTTGTCCACTGCAGTACCTGGTTGCACAAAATGGCTTACATCGGCAATATGCACTCCAATTTCTAAATTGCCATTGGCTAATTTTTGATAAGATATAGCGTCATCAAAGTCCTTGGCATCTACTGGATCAATGGTAAATGTGAGTACTTTTCTATAGTCTTTTCTTTTAGCTAGTTCTGCAGCATCAATTTTATCCGATAAGGATCTTGCAAAAGCATTTACTTCATCACTGAAGCTTAATGCAAAACCAGCTTCCGCCACAATGGATTGCATGGCTAAATCATTCTCTTGTTCTGGTGTAAATATTCTTAATACTTCTCCCTCTGGTTTTCTAGAGGACTTCTCCCATTTGGTTAACTGAACAATTACCCTGTCTTTATCCTTAGCGCCATTTAATTTTCCCATGGG
>CAIJZF010000308.1 GCA_903825095.1 uncultured Bacteroidota bacterium
CAAAAATAGGCTAATCGAGGTTTTTTTACACTTATTTTACAACAAAAATTGAAGGTTTTTTTATAAATGGCTTTCATGTGCTACTTTTGCCGTTCTCTCAGACAAATTAAAAAAAACAATTATGGCAACAACTTCAGACATTAGTCGTGGAATGATTCTAAAATTAGATGGTAACTTATACTCTGTTGTAGAATTTGGTGAAAATAAAACCGCTCGTGCAGCCGCTAAAATATGGGCTAAATTGAAAGGGGTAGATAATAAAAGATCTATTGAAAAAACATGGAATAGCGGTGAAAACATATACCCTGTGCGTGTGGAGAAGAAGGCTTTTCAATACTTATATAAAGATGACAATGGCTATAACTTAATGAACAATGAGACTTTTGAGCAAATCGCGATGGCCGAGGAAATGATCGACGCCCCTCAGTTTTTAATTGATGGCGCAGAGGTATTTGTCTTTATGAATACAGAAACGGAACTTCCAATTGGAGCAGAGCTTCCAGAAAAGATAGACGTTAAAATTACTTATTGTGAGAACGGCGTGAAAGGAGATACCGCAACGCGTGCCCTTAAAGCTGCTACGATTGAATCGGGAGCGACTGTAATGGTGCCTTTGTTCGTTAATGAGGGAGAGAAGATTAAGATTAATACCAAAAACGGAGAATACGTTGAAAGAGTTAAATAATTTATCTTGGCTCTTTTTGTAGCCTAATTCAGCCTTAAAACAGGCCTAAAATACCTAGAAAAGCCCCGAATCCTCGGGGTCTTTTTTTGCCCAAAATTGCCCATTTTTAATAAAAAAAGCCCTTTTTTTCGCGAAAATCCATAAAAATACCCCAATTTTACCCAAAATTGCTAAACATGGACTTGAAACAAATTCACGATTTAATTAAGGTGGTAAACAAGAGTAATATCGGAGAGATAAGCATCGAAGATAAAGACGGAAAAGTAACCATTAAACAAAAAGAAGAGCATGTAACAGTGAACTCGGTACCTGCAACATATGCAGCAGCCCCAGTAGCCATGGCAGCTCCTTCTGCAGCTAATTCTGCTGCGCCAGCCGCACCAGTAGCTCCAGCTGCCACAAATTTATTGACCATTAAAAGTCCAATGATTGGTACTTTTTATAGAAGAGCCGCTCCAGACAAGCCATTAATGGCTGAGGAAGGAACAGTAGTAGCTCCAGGTAAAGTGGTATGTATTATTGAAGCGATGAAGCTTTTCAATGAGATTGAAAGTGAAGTCAAAGGAACCATTGTGAAAATTTTGGTAGAAGATGCCAGCCCAGTGGAGTATGACCAACCTTTATTCTTGGTTCAACCAGAATAAACATTACCCATTTTCAAATTTTAATTCAGAAAAATGTTCAAAAAGATTTTGATAGCCAATCGTGGCGAAATTGCTTTACGTATTATTAGAACCTGCAGAGAGATGGGCATTAAAACAGTGGCCGTTTATTCTACAGCAGATAAAGATAGTTTGCATGTAAAGTTTGCTGACGAAGCTGTTTGTATAGGTGGTCCTAAAGGACAAGAATCCTATTTAAATATTCCACATATCATGGCTGCCTGTGAAATTACCAATGCCGATGCAGTGCATCCGGGATATGGTTTTTTAGCAGAGAATGCAAAGTTTGCACAAATCTGTGCCGACCACGGTATTAAATTTATTGGGCCAACACCCGATATGATTAATAGCATGGGTGATAAAATTACTGCCAAAGAAACCATGATTAAAGCAGGGGTTCCTGTAGTACCGGGTGGAGAAGGTTTATTGGAAGATGTTAATGCTGCTAAAAAATTAGCGAAAGAAATTGGATACCCAGTGATTATCAAAGCCACTGCAGGTGGGGGTGGTAAAGGGATGCGTGTAGTATGGAATGAAGGAGAAATTGAAAAAGCATTTGAAACGGCTAAAATGGAAGCAGGGGCCAGTTTTAAAAACGATGGTTTGTACATGGAGAAATTCGTGGAAGAGCCAAGACATATAGAAATACAAGTAGCAGGAGACCAATATGGAAATGTTTGTCATTTGAGTGAGCGTGATTGTTCTATTCAAAGAAGACACCAAAAATTAGTTGAAGAATCTCCTTCACCTTTTATGACACCAGAACTTCGTCAACGCATGGGTGAGGCTGCTATTAAAGCAGCAAGCGCTATTAATTACGAGAGTGTTGGTACGGTAGAATTTTTAGTAGATAAGAATCGTAATTTTTATTTCATGGAAATGAATACGCGTATTCAAGTAGAGCATTGTGTTACAGAAGAAGTGGTGAGCTATGATTTAATTAAAGAGCAAATAAAAATTGCTGCTGGTGAAAAAATCTCCGGAAAGAATTATGAACCACAATTGCACGCCATTGAATGTCGCATCAATGCAGAAGATCCTTACAACGATTTTAGACCTTCGCCAGGAAAAATAACAGTACTCCATACCCCAGGTGGACATGGTGTGCGTGTGGATAGTCATGTATATGCAGGCTATGTCATTCCTCCCTACTACGATTCAATGATTGGTAAATTAATCACAGTGGCTCAAACCCGTGAAGAAGCTATTAATACAATGTATCGCGCCTTAAGCGAGTATGTGATTGAAGGAGTGAAAACAACTATTCCATTCCATTTACAATTAATGCAGAACGAAGATTTTAGAAAAGGAAACTTCACAACTAAGTTCCTCGAAACTTTTAAGATCAAATAATCATATTTTAGTCCCATTTCTTCGAAAATTATGGGCCTAAAATATTTTCTCTAATGATTTTTAAAAAGGCCCCATTCTTTGGGCCTTTTTTTTTCCTTATTTATTTGGAGGAATTATTTATAGGAATGCTAATATAATTTTGAGCGAGCTTTCGAGCATTGCGCAGAGCGAGCGAAAAATTAGTATTGAGCATTCCGTTAAAAGAAATTCTTTGTAAAACTAACAATAACGATATTAAAAAGGCCCCAATTTCTTGGAGCCTTTTTGTATTCTATCACTTTGGGGGATTGCTTTAATTAACGTAAGAACAACAACTCTCTGTACTTAGGCAAGGTCCATAATTCATCATCTACCAATTGCTCTAATTTATCAACGTGGTAGCGGATCTTGTCAAAGTATTGTGCTTTTACTTTTGCCTCGTATTCAATGGCTTTTTCTCTTGAGTTTACAATGTTGTTGGCTACTTTACGTGCTTCCACCATCGCATCTACGTTATCATATACTTGTTGAATATGTGTGCTTACATCTTTTAATAAAGACAATTGACCTTTGTATAATTTTTCAGGTAATGCTGCTTCACGAAGTAAGCTTACATTTTTCAATAACTCGTTTTGATATTTCAGCGCAGAAGGAATAATATGGTTAGTGGCTAAGTCACCCATAATACGCGCTTCAATTTGTACTTTTTTAATGTACTTCTCTAATTCAATTTCATAACGCGCTTCTAATTCACTATGAGAGTAAATATTATTTTCTTTAAATAATTTCTTTGCTTTCTCAGTTACCATCGCATCTAATGCAACAGGCGTTGTCTTTAAATTAGGTAAGCCTCTTTTCTCTGCTTCTTTATGCCACTCTTCGCTATAACCATCGCCTTCAAATAAAATCTTTTTACTTGACACGATATATTTTTGAATGACTTGCATAATCGCAATCTCTTTCTTGTCTCCTTTCTCTATTAATGCATCTACTTCTGCAGCAAATTTGTTTAAAGTATCTGCCACAATAGTATTTAAAATTGTCATTGGGTGACCACAGTTAGCCGTAGAGCCCACCGCGCGGAATTCAAATTTATTTCCCGTAAAAGCAAAAGGAGAAGTACGGTTACGATCGGTATTGTCTAATAATAATTCAGGAATGCTACGGTGTAAATCTAATTTTAAGATAGCTTCATCTTGCTCGTCAAACTTAGTACCCACGCGGCTTTCTACATCGTTCAATACTTTAGATAAATACTCACCTACGAATACTGAAATAATTGCAGGAGGGGCTTCATTGGCGCCTAATCTAAAATCATTAGAAGCAGAAGCAATAGAGGCTCTTAAAATATCGGCGTAATCATGCACGGCTTTAATAGTATTGACAAAGAAAGTCAAGAACATTAAATTGGTCTTAGGTGTTTTACCAGGTGCTAATAAGTTCACACCTGTATCGGTTGCTAAACTCCAGTTATTATGTTTACCACTTCCGTTAATACCTGCAAACGGTTTTTCATGTAGTAATACCACTAAATGATGTCTTTTAGCAACACGACTCATTACATCCATTAATAAAATGTTATGGTCAACCGCAATATTCACTTCTTCAAAAATAGGTGCACACTCAAATTGAGCAGGCGCTACTTCATTATGTCTTGTTCTTAAAGGAATACCTAATTTGTATGATTCATTTTCATAGTCACGCATAAAAGCGTACACTCTTTCAGGAATCGATCCAAAATAATGATCTTCTAATTGTTGTCCCTTAGCAGGTGCTGCGCCAAAAACGGTTCTTCCGCATTGAACTAAATCGGGTCTTGCATTTACGAGTGCTTCATCAATTACAAAATATTCTTGCTCCCAACCTAAAGTAGGCGTTACCTTACTTACATTTTTATCAAATAAATTACAAACAGTCACTGCTGCTTTATTCAAAGCCTCTGTGGCTTTCATTAAAGGTGCTTTGTAGTCCAAAGATTCTCCAGTATAAGAAACGAAAATGGTAGGTACACATAAAGTTTTACCATTGCCAATTTCAATAATGAATGGGGGAGAAGAGGGGTCCCATGCAGTATAACCTCTTGCTTCAAAAGTAGCTCTCAATCCACCACTTGGAAAACTGGAAGCATCTGGTTCTTGTTGTATTAAAGCAGCGCCATCAAATTCTTCAATGGCAGTTCCGTCCGATTTTAAAGTAAAAAAAGAATCATGCTTTTCTGCAGTACTGCCTGTCAAAGGTTGGAACCAATGTGTAAAGTGCGTTACTCCTTTTTGTTCTGCCCAAGCACGAATGCCGGTAGCAATTTGTCCAGCTACATTTCTTTCAATTTTTTTTGATCCTTTTATACTATTGATTAAACTTTTGTAGGCTTCGTCGCTAAGGAATTCTCTTGCAGTTTTTATATTAAAAACACTTTCCCCAAAAATGGCGGTAATTTTTTGTGAATGCACTTCTGGATTATTGATCCTTTCATGGCTCACATGATTGATGGCGTCGAATCTTAATGACATATTAGGTGTTTTTATATTTGAGAATTAATCAAAGGTAGGGGCATTTGGGTAGGAGTAATCAACAAAAAATCCCCCATCCAATCTAATAGGAAGGGGGATTTTTGACTAAATCCATCTAAATATTACTAAAAAACTAAACTTTTGCAGTTTTAACCGTCTTGATAATTCTAGCGGCAACCTTATAAGGATCAGCTGCAGAATTTGGGCGACGATCTTCCAACCATCCTTTCCATCCTTTTTCTACTGCGCCAATTGGGATACGAATGGAGGCACCTCTGTCAGAAACACCGAAAGAGAAATCATGAATAGAAGCTGTTTCATGTTTACCAGTTAAACGTAAATGGTTGTCTGCTCCATAGACTTCAATATGTTCTTTAACAAATGGGCGGAAGGATTCGCAAATAATATCATAAGTTTCTTTCTTACCACAAGTTCTTAAAGTAGTGTTAGAGAAGTTGGCATGCATTCCAGAACCATTCCAATCTAAGGTACCTAATGGTTTACAATGCCAGTTAATAGATACGCCGTAAGTTTCACCTATTCTTTCTAATAAGTAACGTGCAATCCAAATTTGATCTCCTGCTTCTTTAGCCCCTTTTGAAAAAATTTGAAATTCCCATTGTCCTGCAGCTACTTCTGCATTAATACCTTCTATGTTCAAACCCGCGTCAATACAAGCGTCTAGATGTTCTTCTACTATATTTCTTCCGTAAGCATTGTTCGCGCCTACTGAACAATAATAAGGACCTTGAGGACCTGGGTAACCACCTTCTGGGAAACCTAATGGCTTATCAGTGGCGGGATTCCATAAAAAATATTCTTGTTCAAAACCAAACCAAAAATCATTATCATCATCTTCGATAGTCGCTCTTCCATTGCTTGGATGTGGGGTGCCATCTGAACTTAATACTTCACACATCACTAAGTAAGCATCTCTACGTCCTGGATCCTTACAAATAAAAACTGGTTTTAATAAACAGTCACTTGATCCACCTGGTGCTTGTTCTGTAGAAGAACCATCAAAACACCACATATCGCAATCTGCTAATTTGCCACTGAAGTTTTTTTCAATTTTTGTTTTACTTCTTAAAGATTGAGTTGGTTTGTAACCATCTAGCCAGATGTACTCTAGTTTTGAAA
>CAIJZF010000309.1 GCA_903825095.1 uncultured Bacteroidota bacterium
CAGTAGCGGTCTCCCAAACTGCAGGCGAAGTGATAACACGTAAAGTGCCTGGTAAATCAAAAGACAATAATTCATTAGGACTATAAATGAAATCGGCAGCGGCGTCTGTAATGGTCCATTTATCAATGGCCTCGTCATATATATAACCAATTGCATTTAAATGCTCAGGTAGTAATGCTGTTTTATTTTTATAATTAGCCACTACCACGGGCACCGACTTAGATCCGATGGTGCTTACTTGGATGGTTTCTCTTCTTTTATATTCAAAAGGACTATAAGGTAAATGAGCAATAGCCGGAATCATATCAGCACCTTTGACTCTATTACCAGGATATCTTTTTACTAAATCTTTACAAACTGGAATTTCTAATTCTGGATCCTCGGTTAAACTTACTCTAATAGTATCTCCAATGCCGTCTTCTAATAAAGTACCAATGCCTACGGCACTTTTAATACGACCATCTTCGCCATCTCCTGCTTCCGTAACACCTAAATGCAAAGGATAGCATTCATTGAATTCGTTTTGCATTTGTTGAATAAGTAATCGATAAGCCTGTACCATCACTTGCGGATTACTCGATTTCATACTTAAAATAATCTGATGGTAATCCAAGCTTCTTGCAATACGTAAAAATTCCATAGCACTTTCTACCATGCCAATGGCGGTGTCTCCATACCTACTCATGATACGATCGCTTAATGAACCATGATTGGTTCCAATGCGCATAGCCGTTCCATGTTCTTTACAAATAAGTACTAAGGGGGTGAATCTTTCTCTAATGCGTTCAATCTCTTCTAAATATTCTTCATCCGTATATTCAATTTGTTCAAATTTTTTCTTGTCCACATAATTGCCTGGATTCACTCTCACTTTTTCAATTATAGTGGCAGCAATTTCTGCAGCATTGGGTGTGAAATGAATATCGGCAACAATAGGAGTAGTATATCCTTTTGCGCGAAGTGAAGCTTTAATGGCCGCTAAATTTTCTGCCTCCGTTTTACTAGGGGCTGTAATTCTAACTAATTCTGCACCAGCTTCAATACAACGAATTACTTGAGCCACTGTTTTTTCAGTGTCTAAAGTATCGGTGGTGGTCATAGTTTGCACCCTAATAGGATGGCCTCCTCCAATAATGAGGTTGCCCACTTTTACTTCGCGTGTAATTAAACGATTATAAGATGTAATAGAGTTGCAGTACTGTTCCATAATTAACTACCGTAAAGATAATTATTTAATTGAAGTAATGTCTAAAATATTAACGAAGGCCTTGTAAGAAACCTTGCTGCAAGAGTATCTTTTTTAACAATTTTACCGAATTGTTACTGGCAGCTGCTGTTTTACCCGTTGTATGTAAAACAAAGAAGTAAATATGTGTATTTTCTTCCTCAAAACCAAGCACCCATGAATTATTCGTAGTACTGTCGGTGGCGTGGATATAGGATAATGTATAGTTACTATTTTCTTCTTTCACCATCATCTTTTTGAAAATTTCTTGAGAACGTTTTTGAAAAGGCAGGTCTTTAAAAAAAGCCCTTTTGATTAACCCTAATTGTTCATCGGCCGTTATTTTCAGTGAGCCGTCCTTCCAGAATTCATTCATATTAGCACTCAC
>CAIJZF010000310.1 GCA_903825095.1 uncultured Bacteroidota bacterium
GCCATGGCAATTCTAAAGGTCAAGAACTGAAAGGCACCTAAACCAGGCACATTAAATGTTTTATCCAACCAAGAAAATAATTGATACAGCATATTGATTATTTTTCTAATTCTTTAAATTGGTTTGCTAATACTTGCTTATCATCAAAATCGTGCTTTACGCCTTTAATATCTTGGTACTTTTCATGACCCTTGCCTGCTATTAAAATAATATCACCCGATTTTGCAAAACTTACAGCTGCCTTAATAGCTTCTTTTCTGTCAACAATATTGATATACTTTCTTTTTGCAGCACTTGTCAATCCTTCTTCCATATCCTTGATAATTTCATTCGGATCTTCTGATCTTGGATTGTCGCTGGTAAAAAATACTTTATTACTTAAATCACAAGCTACTTGTGCCATGATGGGTCTCTTTGTTTTGTCTCTATCTCCACCGCAGCCCACCACTGTAATTACTGTTTCATTTCCCTTTCTTAATTTGGCAATAGTGGTTAATACATTTTCTAGTGCATCAGGAGTATGCGCATAATCAATGATGCCAATAATTTTCTCTGTACTCACGATATAGTCAAATCTTCCTTCCGCTCCTGTTAATGCACTTAGTACAGTTAATACTTCTGTAGCTTTTTCACCTAATTGAATAGCCACTCCATATACGGCTAATAAATTATAAGCGTTGAATGTGCCTATTAAACGGCAATGCACTTCTATATCATTTACCAGCATTACTAGTCCGCTCAATTGATTCTCTAAAATTTTCCCTTTATAAGTAGCAGGTGCATGAATAGCATATGTAAGTTTAGTAGCCTTGGTGTCTGCAAGCATGGCAGTACCATTTTTATCATCCAAATTGCTTAAAGCAAAAGCATTTGCAGGTAATTTATCAAAGAAAGTTTTTTTAGCTTCTAGATACGCTTCAAAAGTTTTATGATAATCTAAATGATCATGTGTAATATTGGTAAATGCACCACCTACAAATTGTAATCCAGTAATACGGTGTTGATGAATGGCATGGCTACTTACTTCCATAAATACATGTGTGCAACCTGCCTCTACCATTTTATGTAGTAATGCATTTAATTGAATGGCATCGGGTGTAGTATGTGTAGCTGCAATCACTTCAGCACCAATATGATTTTGCACAGTACTTATTAAACCACAGGTATACCCTAATTCAGAAAATAATTTATACAATAAGGTAGCCACGGTGGTTTTACCATTGGTACCCGTCACACCCACTAATTTTACATGGGCAGAAGGCTCATCATAAAATTGATGCGCCATAATAGCCACTGCCTCTTGCGCATTCTCCACCATGATATAAGTAATGCCTTCTACTATACTATCAGGTTTGTTTTCACAAACGATAACTGTGGCTCCTTTTTCTATGGCTGTTGGTATGAAAGAATGACCATCGGCTTGTAAGCCTTTAATAGCAACAAATACAGCACCTTTAATCACTTTTCTAGAATCTATTTGTATATCGGCGACTTCTTGTTGGGTAGTTCCTACTACCTCTCTTAAAGCCACGCCGAATAATATAGATTGTAGTGATTTCATTAATTTAAATCAATTTGAATTTGTTGTCCTTTAATAATTGTTTCCCCTTGAGCAATACTTTGTTTTACCACTTTACCTTTACCCACACATTTCACTAGTAATCCCTTTTTCTCACAAAGCCATAAGGCATCTTGTAATTTCATACCTGTCATATTAGGCATGGTGGTATCTGAAAGTACTTGAGTAGCTGCTTTTAAATTCTTTCCTTTCCCTTGCAATTGAATCCAATTATTAGAAGCTATGGAAGAGTCTTGATAAGGGATTGATAATTGTTTTGCAATGGTTTGTAAAGAAATTTTTGAAATACTATAATTAAATAATGAACTATCCTTTACTGCAAATACTGGTGCGATATCTAATTTGTTCTGTATATAAGTTGAATACAATCTGTCAGCAATTTCTTTAAATACAGGACCTGCTACAGAGGCACCAAAATGATTCGCTGCGCGTGGATGATTAATAATAATAACAGCAATAGTATATTGAGGATTCTCTGCTGGGAAATAACCTACAAAAGAAGATTGAAAGATTCCCTCACCATATCCCTTGTTGCCATCAGCCACCAAGGCTGTTCCTGTTTTTCCACCTACTTTATATAAACTATTTACAAATAATTTTTTTGCTGTTCCATTAGTACAAACGCCCTCCAATGCTGTACGCAAATCTTTTATAGTAGAAGCAGAGCAAACAGTTCCTTCATAGGCCATAGGGCTCATGGTTTTTATAATTTTTCCCTCTTCTTTAATAGCGTTAACTAAATAAGGACGCATCATAACTCCATTATTCGCAATACTATTGTACATGGTTAAAGTTTGAATGGGCGCTATGGCGATATTATATCCAAAAGCCATCCAAGGAAGTGAAGTGGGTCCCCATCTTTTGCTATTAGGCTTGATGATTAAAGGATGCCCTTCTCCCATTAAATCAATACCAGAAGTAGTATCAATTCTTAATTTAGATAGGTGTTTAAAATATGCTTGTGGATTATCATTAAAATAAGTAACAGCTAATTTAGCCATACCTACATTCGAACTTTCTTCAAAGGCTTCTAATACTGTGGCTTCATGTTTGCCATGAACTTCAGCATCTTTAACTGTTCTACCGGCATATGTCCACAAGCCTCCTTCTAAATTTAATTTAGAGCTTAAGGTTACTTTCTTGTCTTCTAATGCCGACAATAAAGTCACTAATTTAAAAGTAGAACCAGGTTCTGTTACCCTTGTTGAATAGTTTAAGTCTTCGGTATAAACACCATCGCCTATTTTACCTAAGTTGGCAATGGCTTTTATTTTACCAGTTTTTACCTCCATCACCATGGCAACACCAGAACGCGCATCATTTTGAATCATCATTTTCTTTAATGCACTTTCAGTTACTTCTTGTATGAAAACATCAATAGTGCTTACAATATCCTTGCCTGTTTCAGGTGCTATTTCAAATTCACCTTCCTGCACTGGAACTGTTACACCACCTGCAATAGCGCGTACTAATTGACGGCCATTACGACCGTTTAAAACAGTATCATATGACTTTTCTAAACCTACTTTATTTTCATCTCTAGCAAGTCCAATAGTTCTATAGCCAATATTTTCATAGGGGTTTAAACGAATATTTTTTTCCTCCGCAATCATCCCACTTTTATACCTACCTAATTTAAATAAAGGGAATTTGACTAATTGTAAATATTCTCTGTAAGAAATTTTCTTTCTTAACTCATAATTACCTTCGCTGGCTTCATAAGCCTTGGTTAACTCTTCTTTGTATTTTTCTGCGGACTTATCTTTAAATAAATCTGCTAAACTCAAGCTTAAAGAGTCAATATGCGTTCTAAAAAGTAAGCCGCTTTTTTCGTGAAGTGGGCTTACTCTAAAATCGATATAAATATCAAACTGAGGAATATTGGTGCTTAACATTTGGCCATCTTCACTATAGATAGTACCTCTTGCTGCAGGTATTTCAATAATTCTTTGATGCAAGCTGTCACTTAAACTTCTCCAGTATTTCCCTTGTACTTGTTGAATATAAAAAGCCTTGCCTATAATAAGGATACATACTAATACGATAAGTATGAAACTTAAGTAAACCCTCCATAATATGTCGCGTTTTACGTCCATTATTAGTTTTTAGCGGGGGTTTTAATTTTATTTTCTAAAGGAAGGCGAATAGGCATTTCTTTTGAAACGACTAAACCATATGGCTCCATAGCAGTTTGCACTTCAATGGCACGACTGCGACGCATTAGTTCCGACTTAATGGTCTTGTATTCAAACTGAAGTACTTTCAATTCTCTTTGTGTAGTGTTAATTCGACGGATTGTTTTGTCGGTAAGATGCCCATTCGCTATGTAGAGGATAGCGATGAATGCTAGGAACAAAAAGAAACTAATGTTCATAACAATCCACTGATAATTAAGAATACTTTTTATGGTATTCTTAGGGGCTGGGTTAATGGGTACGGACATACTATTATACTCTTTCGGCAGCACGCATTTTTGCGCTTCTGCTTCTATTGTTTTCTTTCATCTCTTTTTCAGAAGCCACTACAGGTTTTTTTGTAATGATCTTCCAAAAAACTTCCTTTTCTACGGATAAAAAAGGATGGGCATCTTCGGCTTCTTCTTGCGATACACGAAAAGCGTTTTTTACAAAACGATCTTCGATAGAATGAAAAGTGATGATCACCGCGCGTCCACCTGGCTTTACTACTAATGGAACTTGTTTTAAAAATTCCTTTAGCGCTTCCATCTCTTCATTCACTTCTATTCTTATGGCTTGAAAAACTTGTGCCCAATATTTATTAGGATTTCCTTTAACTACAGGTGCAATAAATGTTTTAAAATCTTGAACGGTATTTATATTAACATGTTTGCGTTGAGTGGCAATATGTTTGGCTAAAGTTTTTGAGTTCGTTACCTCGCCATATTGTTCAAACATTTTATGCAATGCTGTTTCTGAATAAGATTCAATAATTTGAGCGGCTGTTTGGCTTTGGCGTTGATCCATGCGCATATCAAAAGGGCCATCGTGTCTGGTTGAAAAGCCTCTTGTCCCTTCATCAAACTGATGACTACTTACACCTAAGTCGGCCAATATCCCATCCACTTGATCTATTTTATTTAAACGCAGAAAACGTTGTAGATACTTGAAATTTTCTGGAATAAAAACAAGGCGATCGTCTTTTGGTAAATTTTGTTGCGCATCGGCATCTTGATCAAAAGCGATAAGTCTTCCTTCAGGGCCTAGCATAGATAAGATACCCTTGCTATGTCCCCCACCACCAAATGTGGCATCTACATAAATACCATTTGGCTTTATGTTTAGATGTGAAAGGCACTCTTGAAATAATACTGGAATGTGATAAGAAGAAGCAAAAGCTTTAGATGCGTTGGAATCAATAGGTTGATTTTGCATCTGTTTTACTTAATCTTGATTTTTAATTCCTGCCATTACTTCCTGCGCCAAATTACTAAATGCATCTGCAGAGAAATCCTCAAAGAGCTGTTTGTACTTACTTGCATCCCAAATTTCAAAACGATCTAAAGCGGCGGCTAAAACAATCTCTTTACCTGGTAAAGCAAATTCACGCAAAGTGGGTGGCAATAAAATTCTTCCTGCTGCATCCAACTCTACTTCGGTAGCTCCTCCAAGAAATTGACGTCTGAACTGACGCACTTTTGGATCGAAATCGTTCAACTGGCTAATTCGATCTAATATACTTTGCCAGCTTTTCAACGGATAAAGTGTCAAGCACTTCTCAAAGCCTCTACTAACAATAAAGCGGTTCTCCCCTTCAACTAGCTGTTTTTTCAAACTGCCAGGTAAATGGAAACGCCCTTTTGCGTCGATGGTTGATTGATATTCTCCGTGAAAGCCTGTCATTGTTAATAATTAGAGTGATTTTACCACTTGTTCACACAAATTAACACATTTTACCACTTTCAAAGGCTAAAACAGGGGTTCTAGTTTTCCACAAGAAATAAACCAAGCTGAAAATCAATGCAGTAGGGCGTTTCAGAAGGCTTTTATAAGAAATCAAGATTTAGGACTGTGCAAACCTGTGGAAAAGCCTATTTTTTATGTGAAAAAGAGGTGAATTCAAGTGAAAATCAAGGCAATATGTACCTTTGGGCCATGAAGCCTCCCATTAGCCTACCTATTCAGGATTTTGACTACGATTTACCTGATCAAAGTATTGCCTATACACCTGCCACCAATAGATCCGATAGCAAGCTTCTAGTATGGGATAAACAGATCATTGCAGAAAGCAGCTACAATCATATTGCAAAATTCATTCCCGAAAAGGCGGCGCTATTTTTCAACAACAGTAAAGTAATTGCTGCAAGAATTCATTTTCAAAAAGCAAATAATTCTACTATTGAAATTTTTTGTTTAGAACCTAGTGCTGCCTACCAGCCTATCTCCATGGCCATGCAGGCTACACGAAAAGTTGAATGGATTTGTTTAGTGGGTGGTGCAAAAAAATGGAAAGAAGATTTTTTAGAAAAAGAATTTGAAATTATTACTCCATCAAATAATAATAATAATAATAATAACGGGGTCACTATTAAAGTGCACGCTAAAAAAATAAAATCATTGGATGGGAAATTTTTAATTGAATTTTCTTGGGACAACGATACCATTAGCTTCTCTGAAATAATTGAGCATATTGGAAGTATTCCACTTCCTCCTTATATACAACGCGCTACCACCGAGGAAGATAAAGATAGATATCAAACTACTTATGCAAAAGAAGAAGGTTCTGTAGCAGCACCAACCGCAGGTCTTCATTTTAATGATGCAATTTTTGAATCGCTTACTAAAAAAAATTGTAGCATAAATTTTATAAGCTTACATGTTGGGGCCGGTACTTTTATGCCTGTTAAAACAGACAATATTACCGACCATGAAATGCATGCAGAAGTTTTTGAAATTACCTCTACTACGTTAACAGATTTAATAGACATTGCAAAACAAAAAGAATTAAACCCTGCCCATTATACACCAGTGATTGTAGTAGGCACAACTACTTTAAGAACATTAGAGACCTTGTATTGGTTAGGCGTAAAATTAATACGTAATCCAAGCCTAAAAGAAAATAAGGACCTGCACTTAGTTCAATGGGACGCCTATGTTACTAATAATAGTATACCTGTGAAAGATGCACTTGGTACTTTGCTAAGCTGGATGCAATCACATCAAATGTATTCGCTTCTTACTAGTACTCAATTAATGATTGTACCAGGATATAGTTTTAAAATAGCGAATGGCTTAGTGACTAATTTTCACCAGCCAAAATCGACCTTACTTTTAATTATTGCAGCCATTACAGGGGATAAGTGGAAAAACATTTACCAGCATGCCATTGATAATGATTACCGTTTTTTAAGTTACGGAGATGGTTGCTTTTTTACTATTCATTAGAAAGACTAAACAGTAAAGACGTATGAGGGATAAAGTACTTAAGCGCTAAATATTAGGCCAAGCATTAAGCTATATATTAATTAGGAAGTATAATTTCAATGGCAGTGCCTACGCCAATTTCACTATGTACTGTGATTTGACCTTTATGTGAATCAATCACCCATTTCACATAACTCATGCCTAAACCATATCCTTTTACATCATGCACATTACCTGAATGTGCTCTGTAAAATTTTTCAAAAATATGTTTTCTTGCATTGGCGTCCATACCTATGCCCTTATCTATAATACGAATACAGGTTTTATTATTCAGAGTCTTGGTTTGAATAGTAATATCTATCTCGCTTTTTGAATATTTAATAGCATTGTCAATCAAATTAGATAATACATGTAGCAAGTGCTCTTCATCTACCTTAATTAATGAAGGACTGGCCTCTAAAATAGTTTGCACATTGGAGGGCTTCCCTTCTAATTGTAATTTAAAACTATCCACCACCCCAAGTATTAAATCATGCAAATCCACTTCTTGCTTATTCAGCTCATTTTCTTTTTTATCCAATTGAGCCGCTTGCAAAATGGTTTCTACATGCTTATTCATCCTTACATTTTCTTCCTTAATAATATTACTGAAATAGTCTACCGACTTAGGATCGGTATTCACCTTGGTGCTTTTCAAAGCATCTACCGCTAAAGAGATAGTGGCCAATGGCGTTTTAAGCTCATGGGTCATATTATTAATGAAGTCTCTTTTAATCTCCACCAACTTTCGCTGTGTCATAAGTGAGCGAATGGTAATAAAGAAGGCTGCAAGTACCACTATAATAAATACAACCACCCCTATAATTACCCATAATAAAGAGCGTAATAAATAATAGCGAATATTGGGAGCTACAATAATAATAGTCTCAAAGGGACCGGTAGGTTCCATTATATCAGAAGGAATTACTGTTATTCTTGCTTGAAGGGTATTTATTTCATCTGAAAAAACATCTTCAAATTTCTTACTCTTCATTTCAATATTGCCTTTCTTATCGGCAATGGCAAATTCGAAATTCAAGTCGCTTAGACCATACTTATCTAAAGCTAATTTTATCTTTTTTTGCATTTCCTCATAGTTGTATATGTCGGAAATGGTGGTTTCTTCGAAATTATGTAAATGATAATCGTCGTTTAGTCCCAGACCCTTTTTAGGCAAACGAAATGACAAACCACTATTCACTTTTTTACTTACATCATTAGAGACTAATACACCTGATTGATTGAGCTTATCTGATAATTGATTTTTTTGTAAAAACATTAAACCCTGCAACCAAGATATTTGTATAAATAAAATGCCCAATATAGACAGTGCTATTAAAACAAAAATAACTGGGAATGTTTTTTTCATAAGTTCAAGTTCTGTACTGCCCGCTAAGGCTATGTGAATATAAAAAAAATCCCGGCTACCATGGGCAACCGGGACAATTATTTAGAAACATCCAAAGAATTAGGATGCTATTAACGTATTTATAAAACGCCTTCTACCAAAACAGTGGCTTGGTTATTAATTACCTCTACAAATCCACCTTGAATAGCATAAGTTTCTGAAGCAAGTCCTTTTTTCAAGACTTTCACTTGCCCAACACCTAAAGCACTTACCATGGGTGCATGTTTATCTAAGACTTCAAATAACCCGTCAATACCAGGCAATTGAACGCCTTGTACTTCTCCGCTATAAAGCTTTTTTTCGGGTGTCAAAATTTCTAATAACATGCGTACAGTTTAATGTATTCGTTTAAAATAATCGTTTAAAGCAATTAGGCTTGTGCCATCATTTTCTTTCCTTTCTCAACAGCATCTTCTAAAGTACCTACCAAGTTAAAGGCTGCTTCTGGATACGCATCTACTTCACCATCCATGATGGCATTGAATCCGCGAATAGTGTCTTCAATAGAAACGAATACTCCTTTTAAACCTGTGAACTGCTCAGCTACGTGGAAAGGTTGAGATAAGAAACGTTGCACACGACGCGCACGAGAAACAATTAATTTATCTTCATCACTTAATTCATCCATACCAAGGATGGCAATAATATCTTGAAGCTCTTTATAAC
>CAIJZF010000311.1 GCA_903825095.1 uncultured Bacteroidota bacterium
AGCCAACCAAATAGCGGCTGGAGAGGTCATTCAAAGACCTGCCAGTGCGGTAAAGGAATTGCTTGAAAATGCAGTAGATGCGGGTGCCACCGAAATTAAATTGTACATCAACGATGCCGGCAAGGCCCTGATTCAAGTAGTAGATAATGGCAAGGGTATGAATGCCACAGATGCTAATAATGCATTTGCCCGTCATGCCACTAGTAAAATAAGCACCATTGAAGACTTATTCCAAATTAGAACCATGGGCTTTCGTGGAGAAGCCTTAGCATCCATTGCAGCCGTGGCCCAAGTAAGTTTAAAAACAAGAAGAGCAGAAGATGAAATGGGGACCGCTGTAGAAATTGAAAATAGCAAGGTCACTGAAACAAATGCTATAGCTTGTCCCGTGGGCACGAGCATTAGTATGAAAAATTTATTTTTCAATGTACCTGCTAGAAGAAATTTCTTAAAAAGTAATAGCGCCGAGTTAAAACATATCATTGAAGAATTTACAAGGGTAGCCCTCGCCTTTCCAGAAATATATTTTAGTTTATCTAGTAATGGACAAGATGTTTATCATTGGGAAGGTGGCAGTTTTAAACAAAGGGCCATTCAAGTATTAGGCAACAGTTATCAAACTAAACTAGTAACTGTAGGTGAAAAAACCGACTACCTAACTATTACAGGCTTTGTAGGTAAACCAGATACAGCAAAGAAAACCAGAAGCGATCAATACTTTTTTGTAAATCGTCGTTTTATTAAAAGCGCCTACTTGCACCATGCGGTTGCCAATGCCTTTGAAGGTTTAATTGCAAAAGAAAATTTTCCAAGCTATTTATTATACATCGACCTCGACCCTGCTCAAGTAGATATTAATGTGCACCCCACCAAGCAAGAAATAAAATTTGAAGACGATAAAATAATTTACTCCTTTGTACAAGCTGCCGTAAGACATGCTTTAGCACAATTCAGTGTAGCGCCTTCATTGGATTTTTCTTTGGATGCCAACATTCAACAATTGGATGCCATTCAAAAACCTTTCACCGACGAAAAGTATAATAATACCACTAAGCAGTCTTTGTATGAAGGCTTTAGCAAAAAAAATCAAGCGCACTTAATTTCAAGAAGTGAAAATGCTTCTAAACAAGATTGGAAAAGTTTTTTTACAGATATCCCTTCTTCCCATAATCAGGAGGATACAGCTGCTGAATCCTATATTGTAAAAGCTTCTTCCATGGGATTGTATAAAGAAGGCAACCCACTTCAGATAGAAGAAACCGCAAGCCTACTTCAGTTACATCAAACTTATATATTAGCTCCCTCGCATAGTGGTGTGATTATCATTCACCAACAACTTGCACATGAGAGAGTCTTGTATGAAAAATTTCAAAAGGCAAGTGCACAGCCGCATGCAACTCAAAAAAGTTTATTCCCAGTGGTTTTAGAATTAAGCGTGAGTGATGCTATACTGCTAGAAGATATTATTGAAGACCTTGCTTTAATTGGATATGAAATTGAACCCTTTGGGCAAAATAGTTTTATTATACAAGGTATACCTGCCGATGTTATTTCAGGTAACGAGAAAAATGCAATTGAATTACTACTAGAACAGTTTAAACATTTTAGCGGAGATATTAAATTTAGTAAAAGAGAAAAACTGATTCGTTGCATGGCGCGTCAAATGGCTATTAAAGCTGGCCAAGCACTAAGTCATAAAGAAATGCATGCCTTGATAGAATCCTTATCAGACTGCGATATTCCTACCATCACTGCTTCTGGAGCCCCTACCTATGTTGAATTAAAGGAGGACTATTTAGATGGCTTGTTTAGTAAATAATTAGTTCAGCTTTATTTAGGTAAAATTTATTTTCAACTTTACCTAGTTTACCTTCATGATACTTGTTAAATAAGCTTCCACCGCTTTTCTTACTGGATAAGTGCTAGGACTAATATGATTGGCCACTAAAACTGAAAATAATAAGCGTGTTCCTTTATTGGTAATGATATAGCCACTTAAAGCTACTTGATTACCTAAAGTACCGGTTTTTGCATACAGCTCTCCAGGAATATTTTTATAATAAGCAGACAAAGAAGTCTTACCACCTTGTGCGAAAACATTTTTAATACGCGTGATACTAAAATCGTTTTCCATTTTTTTCAATAAGGCGATATAGTTTTCAGGTGTATTTAAATTAAAACGACTAAGCCCGCTTCCATCAGCCCATTGTGGAGTTTGAGGGAAAAAACTAAAATCCGATTTTAAAATAGTATCTATAAAAGCATCCTCATTAATAGTGCCTAAAACTTGCTCACTAGCCATTAAAAAAACTTGCTCTGCAAAAAAGTTATCACTTCTATGCATCATAATTTTTAATAAGCTATCGGTAGGAACTGTTTTTACAATTCGTTCCCCAGCCTGATGCCAACCCTTTTGAATGGCAATAGGAAAAGCAGGATGTAATGTATCTTCTAATAAAGCTTTTGCTAAAGCATAAGTCGTATCGGTTATAAAAGGAATTTGTTGTAAAGTATCTTTTATACTACGACCAGTGGCAAAAAATTGATTTGATAATTTTTCTCTAGACCACTGCGTATATTCTTTTGGCGCTGTCTGATTTTTTGTAAATAAACTAGGTTGAAAATTGACGCCGTTTTTAGATTTAGTAACAGTAAGCACATTGCCATAAATATTCAATCTATTTCTTTCTGGCTGATAGTCTTCTGCATAATCGTCCCAGGCCCACCCCTTACCATACATAGCAAAGGCATCTGCCTTATCGGGAAAACATAGAACCACTTGCTTTTTAGTTTGACGAATTAAATCGGCAATAGGTTGATAGGTAAAATCGGGATGTAAAAAACTAGGATCGCCCAAGGGAAATAAAAATATACTGTCTTTATTTTCTGCCATTTTCCAACCAGGTATGGAATCGCCTAAAAAGCGCATACCTAAATAACAAGAAAGAATTTTAGTATTACTAGCAGGTGTATAGTATAAATCACTTAAGTGCTTGTCTACCCACTTTTCTTTAGAAACATTATACACTGCCACACCTACATGGGCTCCTTTTAAAGCAGGGTCCTGCAATAAAGTTTTCTGCGCCTGACGCACAGAACAAGCAGAACTCACTAACAATAAAAAAACTGTAAATAGGGTGGGGAAATTTATTCCCTTTCTAATGCTCTTAGCCATCTTTCTGGAATTTCGTTGTTGGAAGCTACTAAATAATCTTTATAACTACAAGGGGCCCATTGATTATTATGTGTTTGCATCCACCATCTTCCAGTGGTCTTACTTTGTAAAAAATTAGTTTCTATATCTGAAAAAGCAATATGAAATTCTTTAAACCTTTCCGCATCTGATAAGGGTGATTCTTTTTTACCTTTTTGAATCCCATCTATTACATACCAAATCATCTGCGCCATTTGAATAGCTGTCAAACCATTATTATCTAGTTCAGCCTGATAACCAAATAGCCCAATGGTACTGGTTTTCCAACTCATGCCCGCATACTGCATTAAAATACAAGCCTCTTCTCCATTGAACCCATTGGGGGTAATTAAATTAGCTGGGGCTTGTGCATTTTGAATGGCGCTAATATCAAAGCTCATCATATGGCTATCTCTAATAGCGGGTTCCATTTCTTCAATATCTTCTCTCACTTTTCCCAAACGATAACAATCAAATCTTAATTTATCAATAGTCTCTAGCATATGCGGATGCATAAAATAACTTTGGAATCCGATATGTGCATAGTGATTTAAATGATTTGGAAGACCTGTAAATAGTTCCTCTAAAAAATGGTCGGCTGGAAGTCTTGCCTCAAGGTCTAAATCTATTTTTGCATCCACCACCACGGCATTCACCAAGGTAGGTATGGAAGTATAAGCATGGTATTGAGCCAAACTAAGATCATGAGAACCTCCCATGATAACCACTTTCTTATTTTGTAGTAATAATTCTGAAATAACAGTTCTTAGGGCTGCATAACTATCTTGAATAGACTGACCCAATTTTACATTCCCTAAATCAACAATGGACACCTGGGTATGCCAATAATAAAGAGAATACAAGGCAGCTCTTACTGCATTGGCAGCTTCATGCCCGTTCAAGGCATAGCCTCCACCCCTGCATTC
>CAIJZF010000312.1 GCA_903825095.1 uncultured Bacteroidota bacterium
TCCTTTAATTAAGCTAGTAGCCACTTTAGGAATATTTACATTTAAACATAAATGCTTATCTAAGTTTTTATCGGCTAGTAATTTTTGGACAATGATACGCGCATAATGTTTGGCTGCCGTAAAATCGGCATCAATACTTAAGTCTAAAAGACTAAAGCCAATGCTTGGTATACTTTCAATAGAAGCTTCCAAAGCTGCAGACATAGTACCTGAATAAATTACATTAATAGAGTGGTTGGCTCCATGATTAATACCACTTAAGCAAATAGTAGGCTTATGATGTAATACTTTATCTACCGCTAATTTTACGCAGTCCACTGGTGTACCGCTACAAGTATAGGCTTCTACACAGTCAACAATATGTGCTTTTTGTAATCTTAAATGATGCCCAAGGGTAATGGCATGTCCCATTCCACTTTGAGGTTTATCGGGGGCTACCACAATCACCTTACCTAGGTCCTTTACGGCCTCTACAAGGGCCTTAATACCAGGGGCGCTAATACTGTCGTCATTGGTAATTAAGATAACCGGTTTCTCTGTTTTCGTCTTTGCCATACTGCAAGTTACCAAGATAGGTACTTGAAACAAAATAAAGAAAATGCTAAAAATATTTGGTAATACTAAATAAATTAGTAAATTGCACTAAAATAATTAGTTATGTCATACGCAGGAAAGAATTTAAAATACATCAGAAAGCAGCGCGAATGGACACAAGAAGAAATGGCCAATCAGCTTCAAATTAAGCGTTCTTTAGTAGGCGCCTATGAAGAAGAGCGCGCGGAGCCAAGGCTCGAAGTAATGGAGTCTATATGCGCTTTATTCTCCATTAATTTAGAGCAGTTCTTATTCCAAGACTTATCCCAAACGGGGGCTATGGATGGGGACGCTGAAGGCAATTCAGGCAATAGTTATTTAGAGCGCAGACGCGCCCTTAAATCCGATAAATCGAATTCATTAGCACCTATCGTTCCCTTTGTTCCTGTAAAGGCAGCAGCGGGCTATTTAGCAGGCTACGCCGACCCAGAATTCTTAGATGAATTGAATACTTTCACTTTACCTATGTTGGCACCAGGCGACTATCGTGCCTTTGAAATTATAGGAGATAGTATGTTGCCCACCCCAAGTGGTAGTGTTATTGTGGGTGAGAAGGTTGGCAGCTTTAAAGAGGTAAAAAACAGCAATACATATATAGTTGTATCCAATTCAGATGGGGTAGTTTATAAGCGTATAATCACCAACGACGACAGACCCAATGACGGAAATGGAGATAGGCTTACTTTGTTGAGTGACAATCCATTATACGAGCCATATCAAGTAAATGCTACCGATATTGTGGAGATATGGAAAGCAGTCTATATCATACATAAAGCCGGTGCTCAGCCTATGTGGAATGTGGACCAATTAGCTGGTGTAGTCAATAATTTGCAAGATCAAATAACAAGCTTAAAGAAAAAGTTGAATTAGTATTTGTAAATTATTGTAAATCAATAATTTAAACTAAAATAAATTTAAACAAATTTATTCCCATTCAATAGTAGCAGGGGGTTTAGAGCTTATATCGTATACAACTCTATTAATACCTCTTACTTCATTAATAATGGCGTTACTTACATGGGCTAAAAACTCATATGGTAAGTGTGCCCAGTCGGCGGTCATGCCATCCACCGAGGTAACTGCTCTTAGGGCTATAGTAAATTCATAAGTTCTTTCGTCTCCCATTACACCCACACTTTTTACAGGTAGTAAAATGGTACCGGCCTGCCATACTTTTGAGTATAAATCAAACTCCTTTAAGGCGTTCATATAGACATGGTCGGCTGCTTGAAGTAGGGCCACTTTTTCTCTTGTGATATCTCCCAATATTCTAATGGCAAGTCCTGGCCCTGGGAAAGGGTGCCTATTAATTAAGTCGGCTGGTATGCCTAACTCAAGACCTACTTTTCTTACTTCGTCTTTGAATAAATACCTAAGGGGCTCCACTAATTTAAGGTGCATGGTGTCGGGTAAACCGCCCACATTATGGTGAGATTTAATTGTTTGAGAAGGTCCATGTACACTTACGCTCTCAATAACGTCAGGGTAAATTGTTCCTTGTCCTAAGAATTTGGCTTCCAATACTTTAGAAGCCTCTACTTGAAATACATCTATAAATAGTTTTCCTATAATTTTTCGCTTCTCTTCAGGCTCAGACTTACCGGCAAGGGCATCGTAGAACATATCCTTAGCATCAATACCCGTTACATTTAAACCTAGGGTCTTATAGATGTCTAAAACGTCTTGAAATTCATTTTTGCGGAGTACACCATTGTCTACAAAGATGCCGTGTAATCGGTTCCCTATGGCTCTGTGAATTAGGGTAGCGGCTACAGTACTATCCACCCCTCCGCTTAAGGCCATAATTACATGACTATCTCCAATCTGAGCTTTAAGCTTATCTACTGTTTCTTGCACAAAAGAAGAAGGTGTCCAATTTTGCTGGCAACCACAAATACCTACCAAGAAGTTCTGAATCATTTTCTTGCCCTCAGTAGAGTGGTATACCTCAGGGTGAAATTGAAAGCCGTGAAGGCTGTTGCCGTTGTCCTGTTTTTTTCTAAAAGCTGCTACAGGAATGCTATCTGTATCGGCTAAGAGTTCAAAATTGGCGGGCAGTTGGGTAATAGAATCGCTGTGGCTCATCCAGACCTGACTGTTACTAGTAATTCCTTTGAATATAATATCCTCTTTTTGAATACGTAATTGAGCACGACCGTATTCTCTTTTATTTGATTTCTCCACCTTACCTCCAAAATTCTTGGCGCTTAATTGTGCCCCATAACAAACAGTTAAAACCGGCAGTTTGGCAAGGATAGCTTCTATATCTACATTCGGTGCATCCTCTTCGTTTACACTAGCAGGGGAACCACTTAAAATGACACCTTTTAGCGTACTATCGAATTCAATACTAGTATTAAAGGGCTTGATCTCGCAATAAACATTCGCTTCTCTTACAGCACGCGCTATAAGCTGTGTATACTGACTTCCGAAGTCTAGGATGAGTATTTTTTCAGTCATGTGGCGAAGATACATAAAAAAAATCCCGCTCCGAATAGTCGGGGCGGGATGGGTATAATAGCTTTATAACTTAGTTATGTTAGTGTCTAGTTTGTTTAATTAAGCTTTTGCTTTAGTTGCAGTTGCTTTAGCAGGAGCTGCTTTAACAGCAGTATGCTTCGCTAATTTGCTTTTTAAATTAGCCGCTTTGTTTTTGTGGATAATGCCACGTTTAGCTAATTTATCAATTTGAGACATGATATTAGGTAACTTCTCGTCGTAAACTTTTTGGTCTTCTACGATTTTTAATTCACGAATAGCGTTACGGGTAGTTTTACCATAATAACGGTTTCTATCGCGACGTTTAGTTGCTTGTCTAATATCTTTTTTGGTAGCCGAATGATTTGCCATGTACTATTTAATTTTCAGGAGGGCAAAGGTAAGGTACTTAA
>CAIJZF010000313.1 GCA_903825095.1 uncultured Bacteroidota bacterium
ACCACTTATCGCCCGCATCCATCTGCTATTGCTGAGCAATTAAAAGAGGATGATGCTCCGAAGAAAAAGTACGAGTAGTTGGGTATTTAAATATTAAGTGAAAAAATATGGAATAAAGAATAAATGATATAACGAACTGCTTAAGGTTGTAAAGCAATTGAAAATTTATCTTGAATGAAACTTGAAAAAATATGGAATAAAGAATAAATGCTATATCGAACGAACTTTGTGAGCGAAGCGATCAGAGAGTGAGATATAGACGTTTATTCTATGAAATATTTTTTATCTCTTAAGGAGACGTTTAATTTCTTTATCAACATCGCGAGACTTAATAGTCTCACGCTTATCAAATTCTTTTTTACCCTTACCTACACCAATTTCTACTTTAGCAAAACGCTTTTCATTAAAGAATATACGCAAGGGAATAATAGAGTATCCTTTTTCTTTCACCTTGGTTTCTAATTTTTCTAATTCTCTTTTTTGCAATAATAATTTACGGTCGTGCACTTCAATGTGGTTATTGGCATTTCCATGGGTATAAGCATTAATAAATAAGCCGCGTACCCATAATTCACCTTTATCAAACATACAGAAGGAGTCATTGAAACTTACCTTGCCTTCTCTAATGGATTTTACCTCTGTACCTAACAATACAATGCCAGCCTCATATTTGTCTTCTATGTGGTAATTGAAATAGGCCTGCCTATTATTCAACTCTTTTACTTGTACTGGTTTCGCTTTGGCCATAAAAAATCCCGGAACTGATATAGTCCCGGGAAACAAAAATAGGATTAAATATTGACTTCCTAAATGGATTCTAATAAGCTTAGTGCTTAAATAAGTAAGCCACTTCGGATAATTTATTTTTTAAGTCTTTTCTATCAACAATAAAGTCTAAAAAGCCATGCTCTAATAAAAACTCACTGCGTTGAAAGCCTGGAGGTAAATCTTTTTTAATGGTCTCTTTAATGACACGCGGACCCGCAAAACCAATTAAGGCACCTGGCTCTGCAATATTAATATCTCCCAACATTCCAAAGCTAGCAGAAATACCGCCAAAGGTAGGGTCGGTTAACATAGATATAAATGGAAGTTTAGCGTCACTTAATTGAGAAAGCTTGCCACTGGTTTTTGCTAATTGCATTAAGCTAAAAGCACTTTCCATCATACGGGCGCCACCACTTTTACTAATCACTAAATAGGGTAGCTTATGTTCTATACAATAGTCAACAGCTCTGCTAAATTTTTCTCCCATCACACTGCCTAATGAACCTCCAATAAATTCAAAGTCCATACAAGCCACCACCATTTCTTCTCCATTTATTTTTCCTACCGCAACACGCATGGAATCTTTTAAGTCGGTTTTGGCGTGAATTTCATCTAATCTTTTTTGATAATTTTTTAAGTCGGTAAAGTTTAAGACATCTTTACTTTTGATGTTGTCAAATAGTTCAGTGAACGCTGCTTCATCAAATAAAATATCAAAATATTCGTCGCTTCCAATTCTATGATGAAAGTTACATTTAGAACAAATGAATAAGCTTTCTTTTAATTCTGAACTTGTGCAAATATGATTACAAGATGGGCATTTTGTCCAAAGACCTTCAGGGGTTTCTTTTTTATCGGCAGTGGAAGTGGTAATACCCTTTCTAATTCTTTTAAACCATCTTGATTTACTAGCCTCAGAAGCAGCCGTCTCTTCACCTGTTAAGTTTACTTCAATATCTTCTTCTCTATTTCTCATAGTTAAGCAATCGTTTTAGTCCTATATGAAGTTATAAAAAAATAAACAGCCGCCCATTTAATAAATAGGCAGCTGTGTTAAAATTTTGTTTAAGCGTTTCTATTAATACAGTTTAAATCATCAAAAGCCACTTCTAGTCTTTGAATAAAGGACTCTTCGCCTTTTCTTAACCAAACTCTAGGGTCGTAATATTTCTTATTAGGCTTATCGGCTCCCTCAGGGTTGCCTAATTGTGCTTGCAAGAAGGCTTCATTCTTTTTGTAATAGTGTAGAATCCCTTCCCAGAAAGCCCATTGTAAATCGGTGTCTAAATTCATTTTAATAGCACCGTATCCAATCGCTTCTCTAATTTGATTTTGTGGTGAACCCG
>CAIJZF010000314.1 GCA_903825095.1 uncultured Bacteroidota bacterium
AACTTTCTTATTTAACATTCTCGGGTGTAGATACAAAGCAAACAGAACATATTGCTTCCTACTTTGCCACTGAATATATTAATACAAGAATTAATAACGATGTGTTAGGAGTGCAATATGCAGCAGTGGCTAAAAATATATATGCATTAGGTGCAGGTATTGCCCATGGTTTAGAATACGGGGATAATTTTTTAAGTGTATTTATTGCCAATGCCGCGAATGAAATGGATTGTTTATTATCGGCCATTATGAAATCTAACCATCATAAGGGAGATGCCAACAATCATACCGCATCGGTTTATTTAGGGGATTTACTTGTGACTTGTTATTCTTTACATAGTAGAAATAGAACCTTTGGAAACATGATAGGTAAAGGCTATTCAGTGCGTGCTGCTGAATTAGAATTAAATATGGTGGCAGAAGGGTATAATGCTAGTAAGTGTATTATGGCAATGAATAGTTCTATTCAAGTTGAACTACCTATTATAAAAGCAGTTTATCAAATTTTATGGGAAGGTCATGACCCAGCTACTAGTTTCAAAGAAATAGAAAAAATATTAGTCTAATGTGGTCTAGTCTAGATTAGTAATTTTCAAGTATATATCTAGTAAGGGTTTGGTATTCTATTAGATATTTATGCAGTTACCCTATTCATTTACAGAGAAAAAATCACTGGCAATTCCGTCGGCAAAAAACTTGGCTTCTTTGGTAAGTGCAAACCCAGTAGTTGTAGCAGTAAGTTGGTTGAGTGCTAAATACTTTGGAACAATGGATAAAACCGATTGTAAGTATTTTTCTCCAAAAATATTTTTTATATAATCAGTAGAAAAGCCTTCACTTTTTCTAATGGAAATCATCATATATTCATTAAATTTTTCATCCTTGCTTAGGTTTTCTAATTCAAAAGGAACTAAATTCTTTTTAATGGATTGAAAATAAAGTTGGTTATTGGCAATATTCCATTGTCTCTGATTGCCATTGTAAGAATGTGCAGCGGGCCCTAAACCTAAATAAGGTACTTGATTCCAATAATTACTATTGTGTTTGCTTTTGCAATTCGGCATCGCAAAATTAGATATTTCATAGTGCTCAAACCCTGCAGCGCTTAATGCATTTACAATAATTTCAAATTGCCTTGCTTGCTTAGCGCTATCAATGGCTTCTATTTCTTTTTTGGCAATCATTGAATATAAAGCTGTTTTCTCTTCTACTGTTAAAGCATAACAAGAAATATGGTTTATATTATATTGAATAAGTGTTTTAATATCGGCCATCAATTCTTCATCGCTTAAATGAGGTGTGCCATAAATTAAATCGGCACTAATGTCTTTAAAGCCTGCGGCCTGCACTATTTTTATGGCTGCATGCGATTGTTTAACAGTATGTGCTCTATTCATCCATGCAAGGGAGGCTGCTTGAAAACTTTGTATACCTATGCTAAGTCTGTTCACGCCTAGAGTTAACCAATCGGAAGCAAGCTGCTCATTAATATCATCTGGATTGGCCTCAATGGTAAACTCAAAATAAGGGGCCAAATTAAAGTTTGATTGTATGGCTTCGATAATCATTCCCAATTCTGCCTTCTTTAATAAAGAGGGGGTGCCTCCACCAAAGTAAAGCGTTTCAATAGGGCCCTTCAAGTAATTTTTTTGCATAGCAATTTCTGCAACTAAGGAGGTCGTAAATTCTTGAATATACTGGGTTTGCGTGGAAAAATGGAAATTGCAATAATGGCAAGCTTTTTTGCAAAAAGGTATATGAATGTAGATGCCTGCCATAAAAAGAGTTAAAGAACAAAGCTAACTATTAGTTACTAATTATGCATCAGGATACTTATTTTTGCAGTAGATGATTTTAAATCTCCATAAAGTTTTTTTTATACTAGGGTGCGTACTTCTAGGTACTATCTTATCTCTAGATACCTATGCGCAAAAGCCCACTACTTTAGCTGTCAAAGATACCAGTCAACTAGCCCAGGACTCCTTGCTTAAAAAGGACACTTTAATGATAAAACATATTCTGGCTTTGCCCGGCACTTATCAAAAAGCCGATGCTTGGTTTATGCAAGAGCAGTTAGAATTAAAAAATGATAGCTTGGTGGATTATGTAAAATCTTATAAAACTTATTATAGTAATAAAAAAAATGCATTTAAGTTATATAATCAAAATTCATTAACGAATAAGGGTACGCAAATTATTTATAAAATTGAACAGCGTTATGCGGTTTCAGATAAAGACTGGTTATTTTATTTGATTGTGGGAATTATACTTATTTATGGTTTTGTAAATAATATGTATCCGCAGTATTTTCAAAAACTATTTAGTCAATTTAGTCAGTCCTCCATGCGCATGATGCAAAATAGGGAACAGCTCTTAAATAATAGTGTTGCTTCCTTATTATTGAATTTGTGTTTTATTTTAAGCTTTTCTTTAATGGCATCACTTCTTATTTATAACCGTCATTTATTGCCCATATCTTTTTGGCTTGTTTACTTATATATTTGTCTTTTTTTTACAAGCCTATACCTTGGAAAATATATCTGTTTAGAAATAGCGGGCGCTATATTTAGTACGAAGGAATTAGTAAAGACCTATGTATTCGTGGTATTCATGATAAACAAAGTACTTGGCATATTGCTCTTGCCCTTTATTCTCATTTTGGCATTCGCTAAGCCTATTTATTTTCCAGCGGCTATTATAGGGGCTGGAGGCCTTTCAGTACTGCTTTTCCTTTATCGATATTTGTTTTCACTTACCTCTGTAAGAAACAAATTACATATATCTTCCTTTCATTTTTTTCTTTACCTTTGTGCATTCGAAATACTGCCTATTTTAATCTTGTATAAACTGGTGGTGCAGTATTTTGGCGGAACGTATTAAAAGCTGAATGATAAAAATGGCCATTAAAAAAATTCTTATTTCGCAAGCGCGTCCAGAAAGTGAAAAATCGCCTTATTTTGATTTGGAAAAAAAGCATAAAGTAGCACTTCATTTTCATCCCTTAATTCAACTAGTGCCCATTGCTGCAAAAGACTTCAGAAAAAACAAACTAGACATTGCTGTTTTTACCGCTGTTGTTTTCACCAGCAAACATGCTATTGATCATTTTTTTAGAACCTGTGATGAATTAAAAGTAAGTATCAATCAGGATACAAAATATTTCTGTATTACTGAATCGGTAGCGCTTTATTTACAGAAGTTTATAATGTACCGCAAACGCAAAGTATTTTTTGGTGCAGATGGAACCAATAAAAAATTATTCGATGTGTTAAACAAACACAAGAGTAATGAAAACTTCTTATATGTGTGTAGCGAAAACCAACAAGACAATGAAATTGTGAATTGGTTAAAAGACCATGAATGTAAATTTGATTTAGGCTACATGTACAGAACCGAGTTTAGCGATATTAAAAAAGTACTAGCAGAACATAGTTTTGATGTTATATGTTTATTCACTCCAAGTGGTTTGAAAAGTTTATACCAAAACATGCCGAACTTTAAACAAAATGGAACCGCCATTGGCGCCTTTGGTTCTAGTACCTGCAAAGCAGTAGAAGAGGCAGGGCTTCAATTACATATTAAAGTACCTAGTCCTCAGACACCTAGCATGATAGCTGGCTTGGAACAATTTCTTTCCTCTAATAGTAAAAAGAAATAAATAAATTGCATTCAAATGAATGCAAGTCCAAAGCACACCAATAGTCTTATACACGAGACCAGCCCTTATTTATTGCAACACGCACATAATCCAGTTCAATGGGAACCTTGGTCTGAAAATGCTTTGTCTTTAGCCAAAGAAAAGAATCAACCCATTTTATTAAGTATTGGCTATGCAGCTTGTCATTGGTGCCATGTGATGGAAAGAGAAAGTTTTGAGTCTGAAACAGTGGCCGACTTCATGAATGCGCATTTTATTTGTATTAAAGTAGATAGAGAAGAAAGGCCCGATATTGATCATATTTATATGGATGCTTTGCAAGCCATGACAGGATCAGGAGGGTGGCCCTTGAATATTTTTTTATTACCTGATGGAAAACCATTTTATGGGGGCACTTATTTTCCACCTATAGCCATGCCCCAAAGAGCTTCTTGGATGGAAGTTTTACAAGGGGTTAAAAATGCATTTGAAAATAATTATGATAAGTTGGTAGAACAAGCCAATGAACTTACCAATCATATTGTAAGAAATGTTGTCGTGCCTTTGAAATCTTCTGCAGGTATTGCGACAGAAGGTATTGCGACAGGTGGTATTGCCACAGGAGATATAGAAAATTATGAAGAACCACTTGCTACTAAAGAAGAAATTGAAATCATCGCAGGGCGTATTTTACAACAGGCCGATACCCAGTGGGGTGGATTTGGCAATGCGCCTAAGTTTCCGCAAACATTTGTACTACAAATGCTTTTTAGAAATTATTATTTAAATAAACATGAAGCTTCTTTAGTACATGCTATTCGCTCTATTGATAAAATGATACAAGGAGGTATTTATGATCATTTAGCAGGAGGCTTTGCAAGATATAGCACCGATGCGCAGTGGCAGGCGCCTCACTTTGAAAAAATGTTATACGATAATGCTTTACTCATTGCTGTAATTTCTGAAGCCTATCAAATCACTCAAAAAGAGTCTTATAAAAAAGTGATTGATCAAACTATTCATTTTTTGCACAGCGAATTATGTAACGAGCAAGGGGCCTACTATGCAGCGCTGGATGCGGATAGTGAAGGCGTGGAAGGAAAATTTTATACTTGGTCTTACGAAGAAATAAAAACTTTATTGGACGAATCTATTTTTGAAAAATTTTGTAAATATTATCAAATTACAGAAGCGGGTAATTGGGAGCATACTAATATTTTATGGACTTTAGATGCTATGGAGCTAGGCATGCAAGATGGTTTTGAAAAAGCAAGACAAACACTTTTGCAAGCAAGAGCAAAAAAAATAAGACCAGCGCTTGATTATAAAAT
>CAIJZF010000315.1 GCA_903825095.1 uncultured Bacteroidota bacterium
CAAACTCTTGCCCTTGGTTTCAGGAATAATTTTAATGGATAAATATAAAGCCGGTGTAGTCACCAAAGCAAATAGCCAAAATGTGCCCGCAGGCGATAGCTTTTCTAATAATAATGGCGTAAGCTGCCCTACCAGCGCGGTTCCTATCCAAAGTGAAAAAGTAGCTAATGCCATGGCTTGACCACGGATTTTAGCTGGAAATATTTCAGATAATAAAACCCAAATAACCGGGCCATAAGAAAAAGCAAAGCAGGCAATGAAAAATAAAATAAAAGTAAGTAACAAGTAAGTATTATTAATATTAAAATAAAACAGGCCGCCCACAATAATTAAAGAAGATAAAATACCAATCACTCCTGCAATTAATAAAGGCTTACGACCTAATTGATCTATTTTCCAAATAGCAATTAGAGTAAATAAAACATTCACTAGGCCAATAATCACTTGACTACCTAGAGCATCGGCAATGGGAAGCCCCGCCGATTCTAGTATTCCAGGACCATAATAAATAATGGCATTAATGCCGCTAATTTGCGTAAGAAAAGCAAGTGAAATGCCAATTAACATAGGTAGTCTAAAGCTTCCTTTAAATACAATACTTAATCCGCCGCTCTCTCTAGCAAGGTTAGACTTAATATCATTCATTTCTTTTTGAGCCTCTTCATCATCTACAATTTTATGTAAAATAGTTAAGGCTTCTGTTTCTCTATTTTGAATAGTTAACCATCTTGGACTCTCTGGAACAATTTGCAATAACAATAAAAATAAAATTGCTGGAATGGCAGAAGTGCCTAACATAATTCTCCAAACCTCTGAAACCATTATCTGGTATACAGTTCCGGTGCTTTGCGCAAAAGTATCAGATTGAGAAAGCTTTAATAAATAGGCATTGCTGAAATAAGAACAAAGTATTCCAATGGTAATAGCAAATTGATACAATGCCACTAGTCTACCTCTTTTATGTGCTGGAGAAAGTTCTGAAATATATAAAGGAGATACCATGGAAGCAACCCCTATACCTAGGCCACCAATAAAACGGTATAAAACTAAATCGTTGAATCCTATGGCGAATGTGCAACCAATGGCCGATACTCCAAAAAACAAAGCCGATAAAATAAGTACTTTTTTACGGCCATATTTATCGCTTAAAACACCCGCCATGGCAACACCACTAATACATCCTACCAAGGCAGAGCTTACATACCAACCTGTGCTAATGGCATCTAAATGAAATTGTGCTGATACAAAATTGATGGTGCCAGAAATAACGGCGGTATCATAGCCAAATAAAAAGCCCCCCAAGGAAGCAATAATAGCCAAAGTATTTATGTAATTTTTTTTAGAGGATGCCATTGTCGTAATTGTGGTTTATAATTAGCTGAAAGCAAGGAAATTCGTATCTCTAATATACGATTTTATGATGAGACCCAAAAAGCCCAATATATTGACTGGCTAAGCTTTATCTTTGCCCCATGGGCCAGAAAAAACTCATCAAATTTGCAGCCATTAAGCAGTACGAGAATGTGCTGGAATACCCACAGGGTATGCCCGGAAAATGGAATGCCTTTTTTGAAAAATTAAGCTTGGGCGACTACCCCATTTCATTGGATGCCCTTGAAATTAGCTCTAATATTAGTGCTGAAAACAATACCCCCAATAAGCCCCTTACATTGGAACTGGCCTGTGGGCGTGGAGAGTATGCGGTGGGTTTGGCGCGACTATTTCCTGAACAAAATTTTCTAGGGCTGGACATTAAAGGTAATAGAATTTGGAAAGGCGCCAGTATTGCCAATAAAGAAGCCATCAAAAATGTTGCCTTTGTTAGAACGCAGATAGAACAAAGCATTCAGTATTTTGCCAAAGAAGAAGTAGATGAAATATGGATTACTTTTCCCGATCCTCAATTAAGATTGTCTAAAGCTAAAAAGCGTTTAACCCATCCCCAGTTTTTAAGACTATACCAGCAATTTCTAAAACCCGGAGGTATAGTACATTTAAAAACAGATAGCCCTAATTTATACTTGTTTACAAAAACAGTCATTGAGCTATACGGCCTAACACTATTGACTTCTACCGATGATGTATATGGAACTGCATTTATGCAATCGGATAAATGGGACCAGCGCTGTGCTATTAAAACATATTATGAGGGATTAAATATTGCTAGTAGTAATCGCATTCACTATATTCAATTTAAAATTGATAAAGCATTACCCATTGCAAAAGATGAAACCCTCAAAGAAATGATTGCTGCCTTTGAAGTAACAGAAACTCATGATGCAAAAAGAGAAAGAGGCGTTAAAGCAAATGAAGATTAAATAAACGAAACTTAAAGTAAACGAAAATAAAACAAGGGAAAAGTAAAACATGATTGAAGGCGTAGAATATTATATTGATGTAGATGGTAAATATGTGTTTACTGAATTATACCATAAGCAAAGAGGCTATTGCTGTGGCAATGCTTGCAGACACTGCCCTTATGCATACGAGGCAGTGCCTGAGCCTGTCAAAACTAGGTTACTTCTTATAAAAGAATTGAGCAACCATAAAATTTCTAATGCAATACACACCAAAGACTAAAGATTTTTTTCAAAATGTATTTGATGTAGTGCGCCTTATTCCCAAAGGTCGTGTTACTAGCTATGGAGCTATTGCAAAATATTTAGGAACAGGTGGCAGCTCGCGGATGGTGGGCTGGGCGATGAATGCATCACATGGAGTTAAACCCAAGGTACCAGCGCATAGAGTGGTAAATAGAAATGGAATGCTAAGTGGTAAAGCGCATTTTGCAACGCCTACAACTATGCAAGAACTACTTGCCAAAGAAAAAATAAAAGTGAAAAACGAAACCATTATAGATTTCGAAAAACATTTCTGGGACCCAGTTAAAGAATTAGGGATTTAACTATAATAAGGCGATATCATTAAATACACCAAGGGCCCAGTAACTGCTACATAGAACCATATAGGCCAAATTCTTCTTGCTTTTCTTTTATGGTCTTCAAATTCGCTTGTTAAACCACGGTAAGCGGTAAATAATATAAAAGGCAAGCTGGTAGCTGCTAGAATAATATGGGTAAATAATAAAATAAAGTAGAAGGCTCTTAAATTACCCACTACTGCTTGTTCTGCAATGCTTACAATACCATCATGGTCGGTATCGCCGAACTTCGTCTCCCCTGCTAATAAATGATGTGCGATATAAGAGACTAAAAATAAAACAGACAATAAAAGCGCTGTTAGCATAATATTTTTATGCGCTGTATATTTTTTTTGCTTCACTGCCACTAATGCTGCTACTAATAAAACAGCTACTATAGCATTGATGATGGCGTTCGCTAAAGCAAATATATGTTTGTCAAAAGGCAGTTCTACTGTAATAGTAAACTTAGTTAAAAAGCTTACGGCTACAAATACTACTACCGAAAATACTCCAATTAATAATTTCGCTTGTTTGTCGTTCTTTTGTAAAATAGGTTTCAACATATTTTATAAATTAATTCTTATTTAAAATAAATTTGATCATTCTCATTAACATAATCGCAAGAAATACTATTAACCCTACTCTTATTTCTTGTTTATATTTTCTTGTAAACTCATTCCAAGTATACATTAGACTTAATTTTTCTTATTAAATTTAGTATTAAAATAGTAAACAAACCAACTTACTAGTAAGGCTATTATTAGCCATAGCCAGCTTAGGTCTATAATATCTTGAAATATTTTATTTTTCTTAGTCTTATCTTTTTCTAGCATTAAATACCCTACATCCTTGGCTAGTTTTAAAATAGAAGTAGAATCTAATCCATTATAATAGCCGCGCACTTGCATTTTTTTATCAATTAAAATAAAGCGGCTGGTATGCACAAAATCGGGGCTAATGGGCTCTTCGCTAAATTGATCCACTTTTAATTCTTCATAAGCAAACTTATAAATTGAATCGCGATTACCAGTGAGTAGCCACCAGTTGTCGGCTATCACACCCGTCTTATTGGCATAGGCTCTTAATACAGGAACACTGTCTCTAAGAGGGTCAACACTAATGGACATAAAATGAACAATAGAAGTGTCTACTTTTTTGCGTACATCTCCTCCTCTAGAAAAAGATTGTTGCAACTTACTCATGTTACTAGTAAGCCTTGGGCAAATACTACCACAGCTGGTAAAAAATAAATCCAGAATAATTATTTTTCCCTGCTGGTCATATAAATTAACGGTATCGCCTAATTGATTCACCAATTGAATATTCTTAGTGGTATGCCAAATGCTATCCGATTTTTGTTTACCATCCACCACTTGCTCCATAACGGTGTCTAATAAATAATGGCGAGGCATAATAACAGCAGTATCGCTTGCCGATTTCAACCACAGGTAACAAGCAACAGGTATTACCAGCGCAATTAATAAACCGTAAATGGATTTCTTAGACATTTTTACTATTTAAAAAACCACCTCTATGATTGAGGTGGTTTTATTTTTATGAGTTACAATTTTTTTATGCCTAGTTTTTAATAATAGGGTTCTACTGCAGGTTTAGCCGTTTCATGACTTGTGCCTATGGTTTCATGTTTAGCATCAGTAGCTTCATGCTTTGCATCTGTAGCTTCATGTTTTGCTGCTCCGTGCTCTTCCCCTTCTTTCTTCTCCACCTTAATAGTAGCTTGCTCTTTAAAATAAGAATCGTAGTCGTTACGTAAATTTCTAAATGAATTACCATCCCATAAGAAAGCGCCAATAAACCATACAAATAATAACAATGGCACAATAATAGTCATTATTAAGTTTTTTACTTCATGCTTTAAGTGCATAAAATAAGCAACAATATAAAAAGCCTTAGCCATCATTAAAATAACAATGGTTCCTTTAATAGCTAATTTTAAGCCCACTGAAGTCATGCTAATCATCCAGAAACCTAAGATTAATTCAATGATCGTAAATACCGATAAAATAATGGTTACTTTTTTAATTTCCGCCATTGCTTCTGCGTTATGCGCTTCGTGGTCTGTGTGTGAATGTGACATATAAATTTTTGAATGCTAATTATAATAAATAAAAGATAGTAAATACAAA
>CAIJZF010000316.1 GCA_903825095.1 uncultured Bacteroidota bacterium
CGGCTTTGATTTACTAGCTGAATTGGAGAGAGCTCCTAAAGTTATATTTACCACCGCTTATGATGAGTTTGCTTTAAAAGCATTTGAAGTCAATGCACTAGATTATTTATTAAAACCTATCGATCCTAAGCGTTTAGCAGACGCCATTCAAAAACTACAAGCGGAAATTGAATTAGAGCGTGCAAGTTTATCGGGCAATACGCGTGGTCCTTTATCAGAAAGCGATCAGGTTTTTGTAAAAGACGGAGAGAAATGCTGGTTCGTTAAACTAGAAGAAATTAGACTGTTTGAAAGTGTGGGCAATTATGCCAAAGTTTACTTCTCTACAAATAAGCCACTTATTTTAAAGTCATTGAACGCCTTAGAGGAAAGGTTGGACGAGCATGTATTTTTCAGGGCCAATCGCAAGCATATTATTAACCTACATTGGATTGAAAAAATAGAGCCTTATTTTAATGGAGGCTTACTTGTTGAATTAAAAGGAGGAGAGAAGATTGAAATTAGCCGCAGACAAACGGTGAAGTTCAAAGAAATGATGAGTTTCTAATAGTCAATAAGGAGAGACTACTTAGTTCAAGCTGTGAATAGCTTCGGCCATTGCCTTAATTAAGCTAGGGTCTTTTTCAACTGCATTTCCAATCACAATAATATCAGCGCCAGCCTTGCAATTTTCAATAGCTTTTTCAGCCGTTGTAATACCGCCACCAATAATTAAAGGAGCTTGTATATGTTTAGCCACTTCTTGGATCATGGCAGTAGGAACGGCTCTTTGAGCACCACTACCCGCATCCATGTATATTAATTGAAGACCTAACATTTCTCCAGCCATAGCAGTACATATAGCAATATCGTTCTTATTAGATGGGATAGGGTTGGTATTAGATATATAAGAAACTGTAGTTGGGGAACCACCATCAATGAGCATATAGCCTACTGACATAATTTCTAAACCACTTTGTCTAATAAAAGGAGCACTTACCACATGGTGGCCAATTAATAATTCTGCATTACGACCAGATATTAAAGACAAGTATAAAAGCGCATCTGCTTTAGCGGTGATTTGATCGGGTGAACCAGGAAAAAGTATAACTGGAATACTACATTGTTTTTTTATAGCCGCAACAGTGGTGTCTAATGTGTCTGTAACCACCAAGCTTCCCCCTACAAAAAAATAGTCCACTTTAGACTTAATGGCTAACTCAATCGTTTGGTTTAAACTTTCGTTATTAAGCTTGTCTGGGTCTATTAAAATAGCCAGTGCTTTTTTTGCATTCGCCTTACCCTCCTGTATTTTATGGTATATAATATGCTTCATTTCTTAGACCCCCGTAAGGTGCAGCTTTTTGTTGGATTGGTCAAAATTATCCAATTTAATTATATGTATTGCAATCATTCCTCATTTATTACTAAAAAAACCTAATAGGGGCAGGTTTTTTTTCGCAGAAACTAACACCCCTTGGGGATAAATCACGGAAATCAAGCCGGATATGGGGTTTAATTTAATCCACATTTCTTTTCCACAGCTGTTGATATTTCGATGGTTGCATTATGGTTTTA
>CAIJZF010000317.1 GCA_903825095.1 uncultured Bacteroidota bacterium
CAATCACCCCACCTTCTTCTGTGTATTTATGATTTCTAAAAAAGGCAGTGGCTAAAATAGTAGACTTGCTTGCACTGGGCATTAAGTCCCCTGCTATTTGTTCTGTTAAGAATTGATCATAATGCATATTGGTATTAAAAGCATTAATCACCCAATCTCTCCAAGGCCATTGAGATCTAATATTATCATCTTGAAAACCATAAGAGTCGGCATAGCGCGCTAGGTCCATCCATAATAAAGCCATCTTTTCTCCGTAAGCTGGCTTTTTCAATAATTTATCTAATAATTGTGCATACCAGTTATCGCTGGTATTATTTCTCCATTCATTTAATTCTTCAAAACTAGGGGCCAATCCTGTGATATCTGCATAAGCTCTTTTAATAAGTGCTTCTCTGCTAGCCGTTTCATTGGGTTCAAACCCTTTTGATTCCATTTTTTCTAATATAAATGGATCGATTTCATTTTTAACCCATTTACTATGATCCACTTCAGGAAGGGCTTCTTTAACTGGTGCTACAAAGGCCCAATGCTTTTCATATTTAGCACCTTGCTCTATCCACTTTGTAAATAATTTAATTTCATCTGTGGTTAATCTGGCTAAGTGACTTTCTGGAAGAGGCATCATGATGGCAGGGTCATTAGAAGATACTCTTCTAATTAATTCACTTTTATCAGGCTTACCTGCTACAATAGCGAAGTGCCCTTTATTTTTTTCTAGTTCAGCAAAGGCGCTTGTTGGCATATCCAATCTTAAACCCGCTTTTACTTTTGATACATCAGGACCATGACAAGAAAAACATTTATCGGATAATACAGGACGTATATCTCTATTATAAGAAATAAGATTTTCTTTTTGTTTTTTAGTATTAGCCAAATCAATCACTCCATAAATTAAACCTGCCACCACCAGTACAATGCCTATAATTATATATTTCTTCATAGCTAAATTATAATAATTCTAAAAACGAATACATTCAACTTTATACTCTAGTAAATTTATAAGGATATACTTTTCCTGAAGCCCACTGTGCTACATAAATACTTCCTTCATCGTCTACACATACATCATGTGGGTGTACAAATATTTTTTCTGTTTGAGACATAGGCTGTAACACATTATTAGTGTATACTGGCGCAGAACCTCCTAAATTAGAAACTACTTTATTGTTTTTATCTAAAATGGTTACAAAGCCTGAATCGACTGTATCTAAATTAGGAGAACGCAAAACAGCTGCGTATAAATAATCGCCTTTGATCACAGGTCTACACATACAAGCTCCTGGCAAATGAATTACTTCTAATAATTTTCCATCCATAGAAAAACGTTTGAATGCATTGCGCGTACGATCGGTAATAATTAAGGTAGGTGTTGCATTTCTAGTGTCTACACAAATGCCATGCGCATTGTCTAAATATTCATCGCCTGTTCCTCTTCCTCCAAATGCATTTTTTAATTTTCCGTTTTCATCATAATGTAAAATATGTTGTGCACCATATCCATCTGCAATATAAAATTCGCCATTGGCAAGCACCGTTGTTTCAGTAGGAACGAAGGCTTCCTTTTTTTGATAAGCCGGTAAATCAGAAGGAGGGTCAATGGTTAATAAAATTTTACCATCAATGGTGGTTTTATACACTTGATGTTTATTGGTATCGGTTATAAATAAAAAATCTTCTTTGCCATTGTGTTGCACAGTTAATCCGTGTGCGCCTGGAAATTCAGTACCCCAAGTATCCATTAAGCGACCCGATTTATTATAAATGATAACATTATTTTTTGTCTCATTGGTTAATAGTAAAATGCGCCCCTTACTATCTTGAATCATTTCATGACAATCGTTCACAGGTGTTTTTGCTGGATTCAGCTCTCCCCATTTTGTATTTAATTGATAAGTCATTCCATTTTGTCCATAAACAGGACCACTGGTGGCTGACATTAAATCTTTTGTTAGCAGTAATCCGGTACTTGACATAATAGTGGTTTTTACAAAAGCTCTTCTTTTCATATGAACTGGTTTAAATAATCGTTCTCTAAGATACCTTTTTTGGCATAAAAAAAGAGCAGGTTTCAGCTTGGAAACCTGCTCTTTTATATAAATGATGAATACGTATTAATCATCCGCGTCTTTTTTAGCATTTATCTTTAAAAAAGCTGCCCTTTTGGGAGCGGGTACCATGGCAGATTCTCCTCTTAAACCCTTCCATAGTACCTCGTTAAAATCGTGGTCATTGATACTGTCTTCTTTTTTGAAATTAAAGGTTTCGCTTTTTCTTTGCATGGCAGAACGAACCGTGTTTTTTTCATTGATGTCGAATTGTAAAGGCTTAGTAATGAATCCCTTAGCATTGGGGGTCTTTTCAAAACATCTCCATAAAGAAGTGGCGCCAGCATCATATTGACTCATGGGAGGCATACCTAAAATAAGCTCAATTGTCTTTAAAATAGAGGTAGTGGTATAAGCAGTATGATCTACAAATCCTCTTTTTACAAATCCCCCAGCAATATAGGCGGTACTTCTATGGGCGTCTACATGGTCTGGGCCATTTTGTGCATCATCTTCTACTACAAAAACCACGCTTTCTTTCCAAATGGAACTCTTGCTTAAATAATCTACAAACATACCCACCGCTAAATCATTGTCTGCAACATGCGCATAAGGGGAAGGCCTACCTAATCTCATGCCTTCAGTATGATCGTTGATAATTCTTAAAGTATTTAATTGTGGCACTTGATTAATGGCTAATAATGAATCAAAATCGCGTTTCCATTGACCCACTCTAGTCGTATCTCTTACATCTTGATCCCAACTTGTATAATAAGGACAAAAATGATTTTCTAAAACAGGTAAATTGGCCTTATAATTATCTGCAAATTCTCCATAAGTCCTATAAGAAACTCCTGCCCTTTTAGCATAGTCCCAAATAAATCCATTTTTATTATTGGCAATAGCACGCGTTCCTTCTGCGTCATAATTTCCTCCGCGCCCACCATAACTCGTTACCCAATTTTTTTCTAAATAATCATTGGCATATCCACCCAGTGTCCAGTTATGTCCATCGGCACTTACTTCGCCATTCACATAAAAATTATCTAGTAAAACAAATTCTTTGGTTAAGGCATGTAAGTTGGGCGTATATTTTTCTCCAAATAAACAAAGGCTTGGATCTCCGTTACCTTCTTTTACATCTCCTAATATTTGATCATAGGTTCTATTTTCTTTTACAATATAAAATACATGTTTAATAGCTGATGGGTCACCTAATTTTTGTGGGATGACAGATCCTATTTCTGCATTTGATTTTTCTTCATTGTTTTTTGTATAAGGTGTATTTTCATAAACTGCGGCTGAATACAATCCTAATTGTTTTTCTGAAGGGGTATTAATAATACTTAATGTTCCTTTCATGAGGCCACCAATATATTGCACATCTTTTTCAGATTTCAATAATCCTTTTTGCACTGCCATCTGTGCATTTTTTTTATAAGGGTCAGGGCCTAGCGGATTCGCAAATGAAGTAAATCCTTTACCATTCGTTACATAAATTTTAGTTCCTACTACTTTAACACTGGTTGGATACCAACCTACAGGAATAAAACCTTTTGATTTACTATTACCTATTTCTGTAACATCAAATACAGCTAAACAGTTATTGTCGGCATTGGCAATATATAAAGTTTTTTCATCGGCACTTAATGCAACACCATTGGTAGCTGAACCCGCAGGGGCATTGGGATACAGCGCACAGTTAAGCGTTTCAATTACCTTTCTATTTTTAATATCTATTACTGAAACACTATTATCTTCTCCATTCGCTACATAAATAGTTTTTCCGTTTTTTGAAAGAATTAAATCGTTAGGATGTGTTCCTGTAGTAATGCTATTAGTTATTTTTTGACTTATTGTATTATATACGACTAGCTTTTCTGCACCCCAAACACTTATGTATAATTCAGCACCATCATTAGACAATATACATGTATAGCCTTCAGCAGGTAAGGCCGTTTTTTTAATTGTTTTATTTGTTTTTAAATTTACTTCATACAAACAGCTGTCGTCTTTGGTGACTACGTATAAAATATTTTTTGCATCATTAATACAAATACCTGCAGGAGAAATTTTATTGGGCCATTTATCACCTAGTTTTATAGAATCGCTTAATAATAATTTATTATTGACAATATTATATTTTAAAATCCAATTATCATTACCTCCTGAAGCGTATAAAGTTTTTTCATCTGCACTAAAGGCAATACCTAACCATGACTTACTAATTTTAATATTATCTAAAATGGTATTGTTTACTAAATTAATAAGTTGAATGCTTTGCGTGCTTTGACCATTATTGGTAATGGCCATTAACTTTTTAGATTTAGATACTGCCATATTTA
>CAIJZF010000318.1 GCA_903825095.1 uncultured Bacteroidota bacterium
AATTAAGGCAACCATGCCTACTTTTTTAACTACCACGGCCCATGGGTATAAAAACACCAATTCCACATCAAAAATTAAAAATAGTAAGGCGAATAAGTAATAACCCACATTGAACTGATGCCAAGGGGAAGTATCGGTGGGAATACCGCACTCATAAGCTTGTCCTTTTTGTGGATTTTTACTCCCTTTTACTAATATTTTTCCTACTAAAATGCCACCAGCAGAAAATGCAATAGCGGCAATTAATAAAGCAATCAATGAAATAGCACCCATAATGTTTTAGGTATAAAATTGATGGTGTAAAGTAGCAATAAAACGGCTAATAAAACCCTAGGTAATCCACATATAATCCACGCTTTACGCGATTTTGTTAAAGTAGAACCCTAGGTCTGATAAATATCATCCCTTAAGTGTAAAAACAAAGGGTTTTTCCTAGAATTTGAAGGATAAACTGCTGCCCCAAATGGCAGGGTCTCCCAGGTGCACTGCGCCAAAATCATAGCCATAAGAAATATACTTGGTGCCTGCTAGGTTTTTAGCCCAAAAATAGAGCGCTATTTTTTCAGTTTCAATACCTGCTTTTGCATTCAATAAATGATAAGGTGTTTGTTCAATGGTATTGGCTAGATCAAAATAGGTAGTGCCAATATATTTCCATTCAGCCCTTGTCATTATTTTTAATTTTGCATTTAGAGGAAAACTATATTGTGCTGCTAATAAAGAAGTAGCATTAGGAGAGAAGATAGGATGCTTGCCTGCTAAATTCAAAGTGGATCCTTGAGAAGCAATATCTAATTTATCAAAACGCGCATTGGTTGTTCCAAAAGAATATTGCAAGAATAAACCTTTTGCAGGGATGGCAAATATTTCTGCTTCTATTCCTTTACTTGTTAATTGTCCTGTATTTTTTGTAATGGTAATAGCGTCAGGTAAAATTAAACTTGGCACTTGCGCATCTGTTATTTTGGTATAAAATAAAGCAATGTTTACAATTAATTTATTGTTCAACCAATTGTTTTTAATACCTGTTTCAAAGTTACTACTGTATTCGGGCAAATAGCCCAAAAGTGGCGGCTGTGAAGGGTCTGAGGAGAGTGGCGATAAACCCCCTGCTCTAAATCCTCTACTATAATTACCATACCATAAACTATTATTATTTACTTGATATTCTAATGAAAGTTTTGGAGAAAATGCATTGAAATTGGTACGGCCTAGCGTATCTGATCTTGTTATGTATTGTTCAATGCTTGGATCGTGTTGGTAAGTGCCCAATACCGATTCAGATTGATTTTCAAAATCATTTCTTAATCCTAATGTGATATTGAGTTGATCACTTAAAGCATAACTAGTTTGTCCATAAAATGCTAGCCCTTTTTTGATAGTGGTACTAATGCTGGTGGTGCTAAACAAAGAATCTCCAATCATCATTAAATTAGCATCTATTCCAAAACGAGTAGTTTGTTTCACTGGCGCATCTTGATAAAACAAAAAAGCACCTGCGGTCCATTTGAATTTACTATTACTATAGTTGCTACTAAATTTAAAATCTTGGGTAAGCACTTTAATATTATTCCAGTTATTTCCATAATTATTAATAATAGATATGGCATCGATGGGAGAAAAATCGCCATCTATTGGGGTGGTGTAATAACGGTAGTTTTGTTGGTAAGCTGTTTGGCTAGAAAAGTTAAAGCCACTACCCGCATAGTGAATAGACAAGCTGGTATTGGTGGTCTTGTCCTTCATAGTAGTAGTGCTGTTTTGATTTAAATGATATGGGTTGCCAAGTGCATCCTCTGTTCCAAAAACCAAAGGAAAGGGCCCCTGATTTTCATTGGCATGATGTTTGAAATTTAAAACGGCATCCCAACGACTACTAAGTATATATTTTAAAAAGTAGTTTCCAGAAAATCCGTTTTGATTGTCATAACTAGTTTGCGTAAAATCATTGGTGTAAAAACCATCTCTTTTATTAGATAAGATAGAAGCGCCAAAAAATAATTTATCTTTTATAAGCGGCGTTTTAATGCCTGCTGTAATTCTTTTTTGATTATAATTACCTACACTAATATCGAAAAAACTAGTTTTAGTATTCGTAGGTTGTTTAGTAATAATATTTATCACGCCACCCATGGCATTTCTTCCGTACAAGGTTCCTTGTGGTCCACGAAGCACTTCAATTCTTTCAATATCGAACAAAGTTGGAATATAAGTATCTAAACTAAATTGGTTTACGCCGTCAATATAGGTTGTTACTGTAGGATCGTAAGAACTAGTGGCAATGCCCCTTACAGAGCTTACATCTCTATTATCACCAGGGTCGGCGCTATAAACATTCGGAACAATACCCGTAATTTCTTTTGTATTCCATAAATTAAAAGCAGTTACTTGTTTTGCATTTAATGAAGAAATACTTGCTGGAATTTTTTGAATCAGATCTTCTTTTTTTTCTGCAGTTACTACTACTTCATCTAATTGATTCGTTGAAGCAATTAGCGTTATTTTTATATTCGTAGTTTTAGAATTGTTTGTTGCGTTAATATTAATTTCTTTTGAAACATCGGCATACCCCAATGATTTTATGGAAAGAGTATAGTTGCCATTTTTTAATTCATAGAATGCAAAAAAGCCTTTTTGGTTGCTAATAGTTTGAAAGCTGGTATTTAAAATACTTATTGTAGCAGCATCAATTGGATTTCCTTTTTCATTTTGTAGAACCCCTGTAATGCTTTGCGCATTGGTGGTAATGGCTATAAAAATTCCAAGAAGGGTTAGTATTTTATTTTTAAGGGAGATAGACAAGGCTTAATTTTTTAGGATGCAAATATAGG
>CAIJZF010000319.1 GCA_903825095.1 uncultured Bacteroidota bacterium
ATGAGCGGAGGAATTGCTTTTGTCTATGATGTTGAAAATAATTTTGAAGTTTTATGCAACAAGGAAATGGTTGAATTAGAAGCACCTGATAAAGAAGATGAATTCTTACTTAAAAAATTAATTCAAGCCCATTTTGATAAAACAGGAAGCGCGGTGGCTAAATTTATTTTAGCTGACTTTGAGAATCAATTAAAACAGTTTGTAAAAGTATTCCCTTCTGATTACAAAAAGGCCTTAGCGAAACAAAAATCAAAATTAGTAGCAACGAAATAAATAAGAATAGAAATAAGAATAGAAAATAAGAATAAAGGACAAGTATAAAGTATATGGGCAAGCCAACAGGATTTAAAGAATTTACGAGAGAACTCCCTACTAAAATTGCAGTAGCGGAGCGCAAGAAGAATTATAACGAGTTTGTTAACTTACTACCTGAGCAAAAGTTAAACGAACAATCGGCGCGTTGTATGAATTGCGGTGTACCCTTCTGTCACAATGGATGTCCCTTAGGTAATATTATTCCTGAATTCAATGATGCAGTCTATCGCAAAGAATGGAAAGACGCATATGAGATTTTAATTTCTACCAATAATTTTCCTGAGTTCACTGGAAGAATTTGTCCTGCCCCTTGTGAGAGCGCCTGTGTATTGGGTATTAATCAGCCCGCAGTAACCATTGAAGAAATTGAAAAACATATTATTGAAATAGCTTTTGAAAAAGGTTTTGTAACCCCTCGTAAACCTAAACTTCGTTCTGGCAAGAAGGTAGCCGTTATTGGCTCAGGCCCAGCTGGACTGGCCACTGCAGCACAATTAAACTATGCAGGACATGAAGTAACAGTGTATGAGCGTGATCCAAAACCAGGTGGCTTACTTCGTTTTGGCATTCCCGATTTTAAATTAGAAAAAACAGTAGTTGAAAGACGTATTAGTTTATTAGAAGAAGAAGGCGTTCGTTTTATTTGTAATGCGAATGTAGGGGTGAATATAAGAGTGAATGATATTATGCGTGATTATCATGCAGTGGTACTTGCTGGTGGTTCAACCATTCCAAGAGACTTAACTATTCCAGGCAGAAATTTAAAAGGCGTGCACTATGCCATGGAATTTTTAAAACAACAAAATAAAAGAGTAAGCACTATTCAAATAGAAGATGAAGATTTACTAGCCACTCAAAAAAATGTAGTGGTGATTGGTGGTGGTGATACTGGAAGTGATTGTGTTGGTACATCAAATAGACATAATGCAAAATCGGTGACGCAATTTGAATTATTACCTAAGCCGCCTGAAGCAAGAGCCGATTATATGCCATGGCCTACCTACCCTATGTTATTAAAAACAACTACTTCACATGAAGAAGGGGCTGAAAGAATTTGGGGTGTTGCAACCAAGGCCTTCATTGGCGATGATAAAGGAAATTTAAAAGCATTACAAATTGTTGATCTAGAGTGGAGCGCTAGTGCCGATGGGCGTCCTTCAAAATTTATAGAGAAAGCAGGAAGTGAAAGAGAAATTCCTTGTGAACTCGCTTTACTTGCCATGGGCTTCTTACATGCAGACCCCACTGGTATCATTGATGAACTAGGCGTTCAATTAGACGAAAGAGGAAATGTAAAAGCAACAGAACAAGCTTATCAAACCAATATTGCCAAAGTATTTACTGCAGGTGATATGCGTCGTGGACAATCTTTAGTGGTTTGGGCCATTAGCGAAGGCCGTGAATGTGCCCGTAAGGTAGATATCTTCTTAACTGGCTCCTCTTTACTAGAGTCAAAGGACAATAGCCTGTTTTTTCAGCAAGCATAACTGATGATATTACTTAAGATATTCAGTTTTTTTCCACATCTACTTTTTAATCAAACTAAGACTATTATCTAAAAGTCAATACCAGTAAGGTTTTACTTGATATTTTTGTTTTCA
>CAIJZF010000320.1 GCA_903825095.1 uncultured Bacteroidota bacterium
CCCAAAATAGATATGAGACCCAGTGGCGTTGGGGTTTACAGCCCATTTTAACCAGGCGTTTCTTCTTTCGCTATCGCCTCTTAGTGCTACAAAATTTTGTACCGAGCCTGGATCAACCCCAGTACCTTTTCCAAATACACGAAGGCCACTAATAGCAAACTTACCCGTTGGCATATGAATATTTAACATCTTAATATAACGCTCTTGAATGGATTTTGGTAGCACTACATAATCATGCGGTACATCGGTTTTGTTTTTAGATTTATCAATAATTAATTTCCAAGTCTTGGCATCATCCGATGCAAAAATTTGATACTGATGATAAGTAGTTAATGACTTGCCCATTAACTCTACACCTTCATCGGCATAATTAACTTGAATAGCTTCGATACTAGATTTATTTCCTAAATCGGTTATTATGTATTCACCTGTATTACCCGTAGTAGCCGACCAATAGGTTTTTAAATTTTCATCTACTGCATTGTTCGCAGTGAATGCACTTAAGGTAGAAGATACTTGAACGGGTTTATTATAATTAAGTAGCATCCATCCGGTAAATTGTGATACGTCATGGTTCGCTCCTGCATTGGGAATATAATGCGGATAATCGCCGTAAGAAGTATTACTATATAATATACCATCTGCATCTATTTGTGCAGGCCAAATACCATTACGTCTTTCAAAATTATTTTTAACACCAATAGCAATCGTTGAAATATGCCACCACTGTTTATATACATCTTGATAAGTGGCGCCATGTCCCGCTCCTCTTGCAAAGCCCCCTGGCTTATAAGAAAAAGGATTATGCTTTTGATACACAAAGGGCCCTAGTGGTTTATCACTCACATACACGCCATCGCCATAGCCACTGAATTCAGTACCTGGCGCACCATACTGTAAATAATATTTTCCATTTTGCTTATTCATCCAAGCGCCTTCCATAAAGGGTTTTAAAAAGGTATTGTCCTGATGTTCTCCAAAACGCTCCCAACCATGTATGCTATCTACTAAATGAATAAGCGATTGTTTTTCTCCAATAGGTGCAAAAGTTTTACGGTCTAACTCTTGTCCATAGATAGGATAAAAATTACTTGAGCCATGGTAAATATATAAACGGTTGTCATCGTCTTTAAATAATCCTGGATCCCAGGCACCTACTTGAAAACTATCTACAGCTACATGCCAGTCGTCCTTAGTGGGGTTGGTACTATACCATAAAGTAAATTGTTTTGTATAAGTTGAGCCTATTACTAATAAACTATCGCCTAGTACTAAACTTGCAGGTGCACATAATTCATCATACACATCGTTCCAAGGTCTTAAAAATTTTCTTGAAATAAATTTCCAATCTTTCATATCGTTACTCCACCAATAACCCCATTGATTGGTACTGAATAAAAAATATTTATTATCATAGACAGCAACAATAGGATCCGCTGTTGCACGGTGTTTTCCGTTTTGTACAAAATTGGGAATAGGGCAATAACCGTAATCTAAATTAATAGGATTGCAATAAGTGGCTTGTCTATCGGGTATAAAAGAATTCATCGCCGGCTTTTGAGCCATTAAACTTTCACTAAACATGCCATTGAATAGTAGGCCATTAAATAACATAGCCACTAAGAATAATATCCTTTTCATATTTACCATTTTGAAGAATAAATATACTATTTATATGTATGAGGAAAGAAGAAAAAGTATGAACTTATTTAAAATTGATCATCCAATTTTTAAAGGCTGCATAATTTGCAGCTAAGGGAGTAGAAACCTTTTTCTTGTCTCGTAAAAATTTAACCGAATCGGGTATGGCAATGGTTTGTCCAATGGCTTCTTCCACTACTTCTGGAAACTTTACTGGGTGCGCGGTTTCTAAAATTATAGCGCTATAACTATTAGTGTTGTATTGGGCATTTGAACTTGTATTTACTTTCTCTAAATTGGCTAAGTAAATTTCAGCTGCTGCAAAGGCGACTGCCCCATGTGGGTCTAAGGTATAGTTATTGGTTTTGTATACTCTAGCAATAGTGGCCTTGGTTATAGTATCATCAATACTATAACTAGATAAAGCCTTGGTTAAGGATGGGAAATTATTTTCTAGTATTTCAAGTATACGTACAAAATTACTCGGGTTGCCTACATCCATTGCATTAGACACTGTGGCTACTGCTTTATGTATTTCATATTTTTCAGTAGCTAAATATCTTGTCACTACATCATTGGCATTACATGCTGCTATAAAATGTCCCAAGGGTAAACCACTTGCCTTTGCCATCATGCCTGCGCAAATATTACCAAAGTTACCACTAGGCACTACAATATTCATAGCAGGGTAATTCCCTTGCAAGTCTTGGTATTTAGCAACCCATTGTTGCCATGCAAAGAAATAATATAATTGTTGTGGTAACCAGCGTGCTACATTTATTGAATTAGCCGAGGTTAAATTGTACTGCTCGTTTAAATCAAAATCCATAAA
>CAIJZF010000321.1 GCA_903825095.1 uncultured Bacteroidota bacterium
GTACTCATATTATTTTCCTCTTATAATTATAACCGGATCAATCTTGCTTGCTTTACGCGCAGGGAACCATCCGGCTAAATAGGTGGTGATAAATGAAAACACAATACCAATTAAATAGAACCGTGGATTATAATTGATGGGATAGGTTTTAATAGTAGGCAGGGAAGCAGTGTTAAAGGGTATTTGATCAATGGTGGCAGATAAACTGAAACCGAATAGGAGCCCCATTAGTCCGCCAAATATGCCAATGCTAATAGCGATATAAATAAAAATATTTTTAACATCTGTTCCCGAAAAACCGGTGGCTTTTAAAATAGCAATAGAATCCATTTTTTCAAAAATCATCATGTTTAAAATATTATAAATACCAAAACCTGCTACTATTAATAAAGTAATTCCCACTGCATAAGAAATTAAAGTTCTAATAGAACTACCTGTTTCAAACTGTGAGTTGGCGGTTTGTACATCTTCGGCGTCTAACTGATATAGCTTCTCATATTCTTTGGCCAACTTGGGTGCCAAGCTAATATCCTTTAATTTAACTTGAATAGCTGTGATATAATTACTGGGTTGAGATAATATTTTTTGAACCGTACTAACCGATGCAAAACTTTGTACATCGTCAAAATCTCGAATACCAGATTGAAATAAGCCAACTACTTTTAATTGAAATCTTTCTCCTTTGGAAGTAGTTACTTGAACCACATCTCCAATATTTACTAATAATTTTCCTGCAAGCCCTTTACCTAAAATAATGCTATTGCTAATTTTAGTTAAATCTGAAGCATTTCCTGCAGTCACATATTCATTGAAATGAAATAACCTAGCTTCTTCTACAGGCTCAATACCATTCATGGCACCAGTGATATCAATACTTCCATCATTAAAAAATATTTGAGCAGTTAGTTTAGGGGAGAAGCCTAAAACACGGCTATCTTTTTTTAAAGATTCCATAATAGCGCCACTATTATAAATAGCTTGTCTATTGGCATCAGACTTTATAGACTCTATAAAATGGTGGGCATTTCCATATTCGGTTGCTAATTTAACGGGCTGATTTTGATTGGGCTTGATATCATTGAATAGTCTAACATGTGGCGTTCTATTTAAGATAAGCCCGTCTAGTAAATCGTTCAAACCACTCATAAAGCTAAGTAGTGTAATGAACATGGTAATACTAAAGGTGACGCCAATAGCCGCAACCAGCGTCTGTTTCCACCTTGCAAAGAGTAAAGATTTTGCAATATCTATGAGCAGCTTTCTTTTCATGATTAAGGTTTGAAAAGAGCATCTTTTGCTGTTATACCAGAGATAATTTCTACTTTTTCGTAATCCTTTAAACCGGTCACTACTTTTCTTTTTTCCTTGTTGTCTAATAAAACATATTCATTGTCGATTAAGTAGTTTCTAGGAATGGTTAACACATTTTCTTTTACTTCAATGACAATATTGGCCTCGGTCGTTAAATTAGGATATAAGTGATCGGGCTTTTTTGTAAATACGGCTTCTACTTTAAAGGACTTAGATTTTTCATTCATGATAGGGTATAACCTACTCACTACTGCTTCAAATACTTCTCCTTTATAACTATCTAGCGTTAAAAATACTTTTTGCCCAATTTTTAATTTTGAAATATCATATTCATCTGCTTGTAATTCTACATAAAATTGATTGGCGTCTCCTATAATAGCAATAGGCGATTGTGAATTCACCATTTCCCCTTTTTCTTTTGATAAACTATAGAGCTTACCATTGATTTCGCTTTTTACGACAAAGTCGTTCATAGAGCTGGAAGAGATATTGGCTGTTCTTTGAGTTTGCTCGGATTGAAAATTGATTTGTTTTTGTAAATCGTTGCTGCGCAATTTTGCCGCATTAAAAGTACTTACTGCATTTTTATAAGAAAGCTCTCTTTGGTCTAATTCATTTTTAGAACCAATTTCCTGTGCCCATAATTTTTTTTGTTTCTCATATAAAGAAGCCTCGTTATCCATTTTTAATTTGGCTACTTCTAATTCTGTTTGGGCTTGTATTAATTTTTCTTTATTCTCATTGGTAGAAGAAAAATTCGCCAATAATTTTGCATTCTCATAACTTAATTTTTGGGCAGCATCTGATAACTTTAAAATGACCTGTCCTTTTTTAACTAAGTCGCCATCTTTTACAAAAATAGCTGTAACAATGCCTGTAGCTTTTGCATATACTTGATATTGATTATTACTTTTAATAATGCCTGAAGCATATACAGAATAGGTGATCTTTTCTATACTTGGATGGATGGATTCTACTTTTTTATTACATGCTGTAATGGCAAGTAGCAAAAGCAGGCCAGGCAGTAGTTTAGCCATAAAATTATTATTAAAATTCATAACCAAAGCTATGGATTATTTCGTAAATTTCTATTCATAAAATCGTGATAACGATCATATAATTTAAAAAAAGTAAAGATGTTCAAATTCAAATGTATACTACCCGTACAACTATTTATTTTATCATTTTTAGTATGCGCAATGGCTGCAGCCCAAAAGCCTGATTGGCTTATAAAACCTATTGAAAAAAAGGCTAGCATTTTCATTAAAAACAAGCAACTCATTTTAGATAATGGCTTAGTGCAGCGTGTTTTTTTACTAGACCCCAATGCAAGCTGTATTAGTTATACCAACTTAAGTAGTGGCCAAGAACTACTAAGAAGTATTGAGCCTGAAGCAAGGCTGGTATTTAACGGAACATCTTATAATGTAGGTGGACTTAGTGGTCAAAAAGAGAAAGCCTATTTAAAAATGGATGTAGAAAAATCTCTACAAAAAAAAGATTCCGATTTTGTTTTTACGAACTACAGTATTTCTGAAATTAAACCTTTTATTAATTGGAAGCCTAATACTTGGTTAACCAATCCTAATCAAGCAAAGGGTAAATCCCTTACACTTCATTTTATTTCCAATCTACCTGCTTTAAAAAATATATTGGTACAGGTGCATTATGAATTATATGATGGCCTTCCTTTAATTACGAAATGGGTATCAGTAGAAAATAATTCGAATGCATCTATTAAAATTAATAGAGTAGTGAATGAAGTTTTGGGTTTAGTAGAAGAAGAAAGCGCGGTGGTAGGTAAGCCTGAAGAAATGAAAAAACAACATGGTATTTATTTTGAAACCAATTATGCATTTAACAATGCCATGCGCTACGATATTAGCGATCAAACCACGCACTGGAAAACCGATTTGAGCTATACTTCCCAAGTGAATTATAATTTTGAAACACCTTGCTTATTAGAAATATACCCTGAAAAGGCCCCTGGCATTGCTTTAGCGCCGAATGAAGTTTTTAAGTCGGTGCGCACCAATGAATTATTAATGGATAGCTATGATAGACAAAGAAGAGGCTTGATATTAAAAAAGATGTACAGAACCATTGCGCCTTGGACCACACAGAATCCTATTTTTATGCATTTGGTAAGTAAAAACGACCAAGAAGTAAAAAACGCCATTGACCAGTGTGTGGCTACGGGCTATGAAGCAGTTATTTTAAGTTTTGGAAGTCATTTAGAAATGGAAGATACTACGCGCGCGAATTTAAATAGATGGAAAGATTTAGCTACCTATGCACATGACCATAAAATTTTATTAGGAGGTTATTCTTTATTTAGTAGCAGACGCATTAGTGATGAAGATGATGTTGTAGATATTAAGACAGGAAAACCAGGAGGTGCATTTTTTGGTAATGCGCCTTGCTTTGGAAGCAAATGGGGGCTTGCCTATAGAGATAAAATACAAAACTTTTTTTCTTATACTGGTTTTGATATTTGGGAAAATGATGGTCCTTATCCTGGAGATGTATGTGCATCCACCAAACACCCTGGACATATAGGCTATGATGATTCTCAGTGGAAACAAATGGAAATTCAAAAAGGGTTATACCACTGGTTGAATGAACATGGAGTATATATTAATGCACCTGATTGGTATTTTTTAGATGGCACGCATAAAATTGCATTAGGATATAGAGAAGTAAATTTTTCTTTGCCTCGTCCTCAACAAAAAATTATCAATCGTCAAAATATTCACGACGGTACACTTGAAAAAATTCCTTCCATGGCCTGGGGTTTTGTGCCTCTTACTAAATATCAAGGAGGTGGGCCAGAAGCAGTGCTAGAGCCACTAAGCGAGCACTTGAACGATTATGAACAGTTAATGATGCAATACTATGGCGCAGGGGTGCAGGCCTGTTATAGAGGGCCTAGGTTATACGATACAGAAACCACCAAACAAATGGTTGCTAAAACTATTCTATGGTATAAAAAATATAGAAACATTTTAAATGCTGATATGATTCAATTGCGCCGTGCCGATGGGCGAGACTGGGATGGTTGGATGCATGTGAATCCTGCACTTGCTCAAAAAGGGCTGATGATGTTATTTAATCCAACTCAAGAAGCTATTACAAGAACTATTTCCTTGCCTTTATATTATACAGGCCTAAGTAAAACGGCTATGGTGAAAGATGCTAAAGGTGTTTCGAAAACCTATACATTAAATAGAGACTATACCATTGATTTTACATTCACTATTGCTGCCGATTCTTATAGCTGGTTTCTAATAGAGTAAATTACTAGTTTAAAAATAATTCATCTACAAAAATCCAGGCAGGGGTTCCTTTACCCGGATGCCATTTAGGTAATTTTTTAAGATTCAATAAAGTAAACCTATAATATTTATAGGCAGCTTCTCCTGGTATAGTGCAGCTAAATGATTTATTTTCTCTTACCACTTCTGTTTCTTTTAAGGAAGGGAACTTGGCTTCATTTAATTTTTTAAATTGTTTACCATCATTACTTCCTTCAATCATGATAGATAAAATAGGAAAAATATAAGCTCCATTATCTACAAAGGCATTGAAATGTGCTTCCTGCAAGGGCCTTGCTTGTTTAAAGCCAATCACAAATTTCATAGTGGTGTCTCTGTAAGCTAACCACTTGCCATTAGAAAAGTTTTGTTCTCCTAATTCATAATCGGTAAGGGTTTTAGCCCCTGAGCCTGGATATTTTTTATCGGGATTAGTCACAAAATAAATAGTATCGGGATGTATATCCGATTTATAAAATGTTTTTTGCACTATATCACTACTTAACCAACCTGGCTTGAAAGCCTTTGTCTTTAAAACAGTGTTTTTAGTAAAATGTAATTTTTTGGAATAGATAGGACTTGAAAGACTATCTGGCTCTGTACCATCTATTGTATATCTCACCACCGTGCCTTTTAGAAAATGTTTTACTCCTACATCTAGGCTAGTGACTATGATAGAGGAATCTTGTTCAATGATGGGGCTAGTTAATTTTATAATTTCTGTATCTAAATTATCGCCAATAATTATTTTTACCTTTTTATTCTTAGCTGTTAATTGTTCAAATTCTTTTTCATTTGAATGATTGGTCCAAATATGTACTTCTGTAAAGGGGGCTTTGTCTAATAATGTAGTTAAAGAGTTTTGATTGACTTCAATACCACAAATAGACAAGTTGATTAAACTTGGAATATTTTTAAGTGGCTGTAAGTCGGCTAAAGCTAATTTTGTATAATTTAAGTTCAGTTTTTTTAGATGAGTGAATTGTACAATACTAGCAAGGTCTTCTTTAGTCACAGGCATGCCCTGCATATTAAGACTTACAATTTTATCTTTAATTTTTTCTAAATTTTTTAACTGCTCTATTTTATAAAAAGAACCTTGAAAAAAGTTAACTTCTATTTCTTCCGATCCATTAAATAAATAATTCACAGTGAGGTAACTTGAATTATACTCTTTTAAATCGGGGGCTGTATTTTTCTTATCACCACTGCTTTTTGCAGGTGCTTTATAAGCCATAGCTAGTATGGCTAAGCTATCGTTTTTAGCGAGCTCACTTATTTTTTTAGTAAAATTACCACCCGCCTTTACCCACTTAGTAAGTAAGGTTAATTCTTCTAAAGTCAACTGCAGCTTGCCATCTGGAGGCATATGCTTTTCATCTGCATTCGGCAGATGAATTCTTTGTAATAGTAAAGCTTCTCCATTATGAAAGCTTGTTAATATATTTCCATCCTTACCCCCTTTTATAATAAGCTCGGGACTTTGTAATTGTAATTTACCCTTTACTTTATCAGGTCCATGACAGCTTACACATTTTTGGGTGAGTATGGGCGCAACTGCTTTTTCATAAACAGATAAGCTAGAGTCAACGGTTTTTACTTCTTCTGCTACCACTGCTGCTGTTGGAATAGAAAGTGCATTTTCTCCATGGGTTAATAAGGCACCCTGATGTGTAAAAAATAGTAGCACCAATAAATAGACAAGGGCGATGATTTTTTTATAGTTAGTAGCAATATTTTTTATGTAAATAAGTAACCAACTTATAAATGCAATAGAAAGGCCACCCCATTTATGTAAATTTAAAGTGTTGGTATCATAGGCGTCTTGCTTAGATAAAAACAAGCCTAACAAGGCTACCATGGAAGCCATGAGGGCATTACCCACTAAAATAAATTTCTCTGTATTTTCTTCTAGTGCTTTATTTTGAAAGAAAATAAAATAAATAACGATAGCAATACCGATAACAATTGGAAAATGTAAAACCAATGGGTGCAATTTTCCAAACCATAATAAAACATCATTGGTTTTACTGGTTTCACTATAAATGGCTAGAAGTAGTAGTAGTGGATTTAAAAACCAAACAGACCATTCTCCCCATTGACTTAGTTTTTTAATATCCATACTTAACTTATAATTTCATTGACCACTTTGCCTGCTACATCTGTTAAGCGGTAACGTCTTCCTTGGTGTTTAAATGTAAATCTTTCATGATCGATACCCATTAAATGCATAACGGTTGCATGAAAATCATGCACGTGCACGGGTAAGGAATTAATATTGTATCCAAAATCATCTGTTTCTCCAAAGACGCCTGGCTTCACACCACCACCTGCCATCCAAATAGTAAAGGCTCTTGGATGATGGTCTCTACCATAATTATCCTTGGTAAGTGCCCCTTGACAATAATTCGTTCTACCAAATTCGCCACCCCAGATAACCAAGGTCTCATCTAATAATCCTCTTTGTTTTAAATCTTTAATTAAAGCAGCAGAAGGTCTGTCTACATCTTTACATTGTCCTACAATTTCTGCAGGTAAATTACCATGTGAGTCCCAACCTTGATGATACAATTGCACAAAGCGTACTCCATTTTCAGAAAGTTTTCTTGCTAATAAACAATTGGCTGCATAGGTACCTGGCGCCAAACATTCTGGTCCATACATTTTTACAATAGACTCTGGTTCGTTTTGTAAAGAAGTAATTTCAGGAACTGCCATTTGCATTCGATAGGCTAGTTCATATTGCTGAATCTTGGTTACAATTTCAGGATCTCCAATATTATTATAAGCTTCTTGATTCAAGGAAGCAATCTCATCTAAAATTTTTCTCTTGTCACCTCTGTCAATAAATTCAGGGTCGCTTAAATATTTTACAGGTTCTTCACCACTACTAAACTGCACACCTTGATGTATAGAATCTAAAAATCCATTATTCCATAATTTAGAATACACCCCTTGTCCATTGCCCTTGCCTTTACTTAATAATACACAGAATGCAGGCAGGTTTTTATTTTCACTTCCTAAGCCATAACTTACCCAAGAACCCATGCTGGGGCGGTTTCCCACTTGTGCACCGGTTTGAAAAAAGGTAAGGGCTGGATCGTGGTTGATAGCCTCGGTATACATACTTCTAATGATACATAATTCATCACTCATGCTGGCAATATGCGGAATAGACTCACTAAACCATCCACCATTCGCTCCATGTTGCGCAAAATTAAATTTGGTACCCGCTAGTGGAAATTTAGCTTGATTCGCTGTCATGCCCGTTAATCTTTGTCCATTACGAATACTTGCAGGTAAATCTTGGCCATGCATTTTTTGTAGCATCGGCTTATAATCATATAAGTCTAATTGTGAAGGAGCACCATTTTGAAATAAATAAATAACGCGTTTTGCTTTGGGTGCAAAATGCGGAAGTACATTGGCAAATAATTCTTCTTCATTACTTGCATCAAAAAGTCCTGGTACCATTAGCGATCCCAAGGCAAGTCCACCAATACCTAAACTTAATTTAGATAAAAATTTTCTTCTATTTTGATTTAAGCCATGTTCTAAAAATTCATTCATACTAATTATTTATGATTTTGTGATGGTCTCTTCCAAATTGTATAATATCA
>CAIJZF010000322.1 GCA_903825095.1 uncultured Bacteroidota bacterium
ATGCCAGGCAAAGTAAACCCTACTCAATCTGAAGCATTAACTATGATTGCTGCTCAAGTAATGGGCAATGATGTAGCTATTAATATTGGTGGTTCTATGGGACATTTTGAATTAAATGTTTTCAAACCAGTGATGATTTATAATTTCTTACACAGTGCGCGTTTAATAGGTGATGGTTGCGTTAGCTTTAATGAAAAATGCGCTGTAGGCTTAGCACCTATTGAAGCCAACATTAACAAGCATGTAAACAATAGTTTAATGTTAGTGACTGCACTGAATACAAAAATTGGTTATTACAAAGCCGCTGAAATTGCACAGAAAGCTCATAAAGAAGGAACTACCTTAAAAGAAATGGCTGTGAAATTAGGATATGTAAGCCCTGAAGAGTTTGATGCATGGGTGATTCCTAAAGACATGGTCGGTTTGTAGTTAGAAGGGTTCATCTGTAATATTATATTTCATCCTTCTCGGCTCGCCATTACGCTAAAATTCATAAATTCTAACTAAAAGTCAGAACTCGCACTTCGTGCTCAAACATGCTGACTTTTTGAACGTTAGAATTTACAAATTTCTTTACGCTATGTCTCGATGTTCAGGAGTGAAATACAATATTCACTGATGAACTTTTTTAATTTAGATCTGTGCGAAAAAGAGAATTAATACTATTTCGAACGAACTTTGAGCGCAGCGATAGAGAGTGAGAAATAGGTATTTATTCTCTTGAAAGCGCAGGATGAAATATAATATTCACAAATGAATAATATATTGAAAGCTCAAACATTAAAAGAGCATTAGAAAACTCTTTCGCCATTCAAATAGGTCTTCAATACTTTTACTTGCAAAATACTATCTGTAGGTACTTTCATTAAGTCTTTATCTAAAATAATAAAGTCTGCTTTTTTACCTATTTCAATACTACCTACTTGCTTCTCCATTCTATTCGCTTTAGCTGCCCAAATGGTCATTCCACGAATGGTTTGCTCACGCGTTAAAGCGTTTTCCATTTGAAAACCACCTGCAGGGAAACCTTTGCTATCTTGTCTTGCTACGGCGGCTAAAAAAGTTTTAAAAGGATTAATTTCTTCCACAGGAAAATCGGTTCCTAGGGGTAACCAATTATTTTGTTCTAATAATTGCTTGAAGGCATAACCTCCTTTTAATCTCTCAGCACCTAATCTATCTCCTGCCCAATACATATCACTGGTGGCATGCGTGGGTTGCACAGAAGGAATAATATTGTTATCACCGAAATAATGAAAATCTTCTGCATTCAATATTTGCGCATGCTCTATTCTCCATCTTTTATCATTCTTCCCTTTCAAATACTTAGCATACACTTTTAAAATAGTTCTGTTCGCGCTGTCTCCAATCGCATGGGTACACATTTGAAAATCGGTATTAATTAATTTAGCGGCAATGCTATCAAAATGTGCGGGGCTACTTAATAAGAATCCACCCCAGCCTGGCTTGTCTGTATAATGCGCCAACAAGGCAGCACCTCTTGACCCAAGTGCACCATCTCCATATACCTTAATGCCTTTTACCGATAGTCTATCCGTTAGATAGCCGCCCTCTGTGAAATATTTTGAAGTATAGGTACTAGGCTTATCGCTTAACATTACATATAAACGCATTTTTAAATCATTGGATTTTTGCAAAGCGTCAACATAGTCAACATCTTCAGGGCTTAATCCGCAGTCGGTAATGGTAGTTAGTCCTGTAGCAAAACAATTTTGTTGTGCAGCAGTCAACCAATTTTTATAATCTTCTTTGGTGGTCTCTGGAATTTTTTTCTCAACAACACCTACAGCGTTATCAATTAATAAACCAGTTAATTTTCCATTCTGTACAGTGAACTGTCCTCCTTCAATAGTTTGACCTGCTTTCACACCCGCTAGTGCTAATGCATAATCATTGGCAATACTTGCATGACCATCTACTCTTTCTAAAATCACAGGTCTATCTGGAAATAAAATATTCAATTCAGCATTAGTAGGAAATTGTTTACCTGGAAAACGGTTCTGATCCCAACCTCTTCCTCTTATCCAACCTTTACCAGGATGCTTAATAGCAAAGGCTTTCACTCTTTCAATAGCTTCTTCCCAACTAGGCACAAACATTAAACCTACACTATATAAAGATTGTCCATAACCTAAAAAATGTGCATGCGCATCTATGAAGCCAGGATATATAATTGCATTGTTGGCATTCACTGTTGAATCAGACTTATACTCTTTTAAAATATCATCATTGGTTCCAATGGCTACTATTTTACCATCTTGTATGGCCATGGCCTCCGCCATTGTAAACTCATTATTGACCGTATAAATTTGTGCATGATGCACAATTAAATCTACTCTTTGGTTAATACAAGAACTAAAAAGCACTAAGGTTGCAAATGCAAATATTAAACGCATAATAAAAGTTTGAGAAAATAAAAGTAAGTAAAATAATAGAAAGCGCGCTAGTTCAATAATTCACAAGGCTTTAGCCCGGTATGCTTTTTAAAAGCTGCAGAGAAATGGGAGATAGAAGAATACCCTAATAATGCAGAAACGTCTGTTACGCTTAAAGATTTTTCATATAGCAAATACTTCGCATGCTCCATTCTTTGTTGTTGGTAGAAATCAAAGATGGTGGTGCCGTATACTTCTTTAAAGCCTTTTTTTAAGTAACATTCGTTCATGGCCACTTTACGACTCAACTCTTTTATGGTAATAGGATCGCCAATATGTTGTAGTAAAAATTCACGTGCTTGATAGATACTTTCCTTGCCTCTTTCATCTGCTAAAAACTTACAAGTAAAGACCACTTCTTTTTCTTCAATGATACTTTCTAAACTATACACTAACAATTCATGAATTTTTGCATTCACAAAAATATTTTCTAAAGAACCGCTGTAACTATGATTCAATAAGGCATCTAGGGTATGTCGCTTCTTCAAGCTTAAAGGAAAAGTTTTTGTAAAATTGTCTGTATGTTTAAAAGCTAGCAACTCATCTTTTTTATTATTGGTTTTTACATTATGTACAAACTGATGTAAAAAAGTAGCTGTAAAGTGAAATGAAAAAACATCAATGGTGCGCATCGGACCCACACAATCTGCAGTGGGTAGTTGGTTGCAACCTCCGCAAACCTTATTGTCACAGTATCTGTTTCCAGAAATACAAAACCTTAATTCTAAGTAGTTCTCCTTGGGCTTTTGAGCATTGTAGTGGTAAACAAACATGCCTGTATCTTCTGCACCCCAGGCCTCCTGCGCCATATACCTTTTAATTTGATATTGGGTAGACCCAGGTATGCGTTGCTCCTTGCTATATAGCATTGCCATCCCACTAAAACCATGGGCTGTATTTACCTGCTTTAAGAGTTCTTGTACCTGTGTCATTTATACAAAATTAAGGCATAAAGCCTAAAGCAACTATTTGCCCCCAAAATCTGACCTAAAAATGACATAAAAAACACCCCTTTTTGAGGCCAAAAAACTATTCACAAAATGCCTAAAATGGGGATAACTAAATCGAGCCCAAAACAGGCTTTAAACCCTTAATTATCTTAAGTTTGTATGCATTCGGAATGCATCGAAAAACTAACCAATTTTATTACAATTATGTCCAACGATTTACAGTCAAACGAATCAGCAGAAAATAAGAATTATGGTGCCGACAGTATCCAGGTTTTAGAAGGCCTAGAAGCCGTTAGAAAAAGACCTGCCATGTACATTGGCGATGTAGGCTCAAAAGGGCTTCACCATCTAGTGTATGAGGTAGTCGATAACTCTATCGATGAGGCCTTAGCTGGCTATTGCTCCCATATTGAAGTAGCTATTCACGAGGACAACTCTATCAGCGTTCAAGACAATGGTCGTGGTATTCCCACAGCCATGCATACGAAAGAGAAGCGTTCGGCCTTGGAAGTAGTTATGACTGTTCTACATGCAGGGGGTAAATTTGATAAAAATACCTACAAAGTTTCTGGTGGATTACACGGTGTAGGTGTGAGTTGTGTAAATGCATTAAGTAAAAAATTATTAGTAACCGTTGAAAGAGAGGGTAAAATATTTGAACAAGAATATGCCATCGGCGCACCTCAATATGCAGTTAGAGAAGCGGGTACTAGCGATAAAACAGGAACACGTGTTCACTTCTGGCCTGACTTAACCATCTTTCAAGAGTCGGTGTATAAAAGAGAAATTTTAGAAAGTCGTTTACGCGAGCTTTCTTATTTGAATAAAAGAATTAGCATTACTATAACAGATTTAAGAGAGAAAGACGAGACAGGAAATTTCTATACTAAGAATTTTTATAGCGAAGGGGGTATTGTGGAGTTTGTGCAAATGCTAGATAAAAACGGAAATAGAAATCCGATTATTTCTCAACCCTTATATGTAGAAGGATTAGACGAGGCTTCCAATGTAATGGTAGAAGTAGCCTTAACCTACAATGACGATTTTAAAGAAAACATTTTCTCTTATGTAAACAATATCAATACCATTGAAGGGGGTACGCACGTAACGGGTTTTAGAACTGCACTTACACGTGTATTCAAAAGCTATGGTGATAAAGAAGGTTTATTTGAAAGAGCTAAAGTAACTGTTGAAGGAGATGATTTCAGAGAAGGCTTAAGCGCTATTATTTCTGTAAAAGTACCAGAACCTCAATTCGAAGGTCAAACAAAAACTAAATTAGGTAATAGTGAAGTGAGTGGTGTAGTGCAAACTACCGTTTCTCGCGTATTAGAAGCTTATTTAGAAGAGAACCCAAAAGAAGCTAAGTATGTAATCTCAAAGATTATTTTAGCTGCCCAAGCGCGTGTAGCTGCTAAGAAAGCGCGTGATATGGTTCAACGTAAAACGGTACTTACTGGTGGTGGCCTACCTGGTAAATTGGCCGATTGTTCTGATAGAGATCCTGAAAGATGCGAACTATACTTAGTCGAGGGAGACTCTGCGGGCGGAACAGCTAAGCAAGGTCGCGATAGAGGTTATCAAGCTATTTTACCTTTACGTGGTAAAATCTTGAACGTAGAAAAAGCCATGGAGCATAAGATTTACGAGAATGAGGAAATTAGAAATATGTATACAGCTTTGGGTGTAACAGTAGGCACACCCGAAGATCCTAAAGCATTAAACATTGCGAAGCTTCGTTATCATAAATTAATTATCATGACCGATGCCGATGTGGATGGATCTCACATCGCAACACTTATTCTTACTTTCATTTTCAGATACATGACCGAGCTTGTTCAAAACGGATACGTATACATTGCGCAACCTCCTTTGTACTTAGTGAAAAGAGGTAAAGAACAAGAATACGCCTACAGCGAAGAACAAAGAAAAGCATTAGTTATAAAATTAGGTGGTGGTAAAGAAGACGCCGTAACTATTCAACGTTACAAAGGTTTGGGAGAGATGAACGCAGATCAATTATGGGAAACTACCATGGATCCAGCGCGCAGAACCCTTAAACAAGTAACCATTGAAAGTGCTGCAGAGGCCGATCGTATCTTTAGTATGCTAATGGGTGACGATGTAGCCCCTAGAAGGGAATTCATTGAAACACATGCCAAATACGCCAAAATTGATGCTTAAACCCCTGATTTAATACGTTTTTTGGCCATTTTAACAAAAAATCAAGCCTTTCCGTAAATGAATCACAATAAATAACCTACTTTCAATTAGAAATATTCACTTTAAAATTTATACAAAATGGACACTTCAAAAATGATTAAAGCATATTGCTTAAAAACAAAAGAAAAAAATGTACCAATGCATGACGCTGTCATCACAAAAACTGCAAGAGGCGGTTATATGGCAGGTGGTAATGATGGTAAAGGAAATAAAATGGCTGCCATTTTAAGCGAAACAAATGCGCTAAAGGCAATCGCTGATGGTGTTGCTAAAAAAGGATTCTAGTAAACCTGGTTTACAATAAAAAAGCCCTTTCGTTCAATCGAGAGGGCTTTTTTATTGGCAAAAGGATTTAAATAAGTTTACACTTGCGCTGGGAAAACTCCTATATGTATTTTTTCTAAGGTTGTATAGCAGTGCTGCATCGACTGCACTTCTTTAATAATGAGAATAAAGCTTCTACCCACTTGTTTGAAATGCGCTTTATTCATGTTCTTTTGCGCAT
>CAIJZF010000323.1 GCA_903825095.1 uncultured Bacteroidota bacterium
GAACCGAAAAAGCCATTGTAAGCACTAAAGGGGGATGGGTGTGCCGCTTTTAAAATTTTATGTTTAGCGCCGTCTATGAGTTTTATTTTTTCTTGTGCGAAATTACCCCATAAAATAAAAACTAGGCCTGTTTTTTTTAAAGAAAGATGTAGAATTATATCGTCAGTAAATTTAGTCCATCCAATTTTTGCATGGCTGGCTGGTTCATTGGCTCTTACGGTAAGTACTGCATTTAATAATAGTACCCCTTGTTCGGCCCATTGTGTTAGATTGCCAGTACTTGGAATGGGCATGCCAATATCTTTATGAAGTTCCTTAAATATATTTACCAAAGAGGGGGGTGGTTTTATACCATCGGGTACAGAAAAACTTAAGCCCATGGCTTGGTGCGCATTATGATAAGGGTCTTGTCCTAAAATAACCACTTTAACTTTATCGTAGGGTGTTAAACTAAAGGCATTAAATATTTGAGGGCCAGTAGGATAAATAGTTCTTTTTAAAGCTTTTTCAGCTTTTAGATGCTCTGTGATTTGGATAAAGTAGGGCTTATCGAATAAATCCGACAATGCTTTTTTCCAACTTGATTCAATTTTTATATCCATAATGACTAGCCAATCTTTGTTACAATCTTAATAAAGATAAATGATGTTCAACAAACTACCATTATTGCTTTTACAAATTAGCATTTTGATAAGTGAACTTTAGTAATTTAAATCGATTACTATTTTTCTCCATGTCTATTATTAATTCTTTTCTTGGCAAGTCGTCAAATGCAGGTAAAATTGAATTATTTGAATTATTCGCTTGCAATCGTTTTAAATTGTCTAAAGCTACATAGCCAAAAGCAGCAATTACATTTAATATAATGGACAAATCCATCTTGCGAGCATGGGATACAGGTAGTTGTCTAATAGTTTCATTTAAGGCCTCTGCATGTTTAGCATACAGTGCATAAATAGTTTCGTACTGTTTAGCTCTTACAGCAAGTGTAATAATACCTTCTTGCATATCTTTATATATATCATATAAGTCATTGGTTAATTGTATCACACCACCTAAAGCATACCAAGTAGCATCGGCTGCTGGAAGATAGGGTGTATCTAAATAATGCCTACACATTAGTAAACAGTAGCCACCTTTTCTAGTAGTTATGGATAATAATGCTTCATCGGTAACATTTGGGTTGAACTGTTCTAAAGAATCTTTTTGTGCAATATGAAGGCCTTCGAAGTCTTTGAAATATTGTGCTTTTTCTGCAACATCATTTAATAAACGGGTATGCGTATAAATAAATACTTTCTCGAAAAATGTTTGAGGGTTAAATGTTTCTGGATGATAAAAAATAGAATCTATTTGTTCAATGGTTAAAGTTTTGTCATCAAAAAAATCGTCGTAGACAGAAACCATTATAAAATAAAGTAAATTTCTTTCCTTTTCTTTTTCAATATTATTTCTTCCGAATAAACTACTGAAACTATCGTTAATGAAGTGTTGTTGAATGCTATATCTTTTTACAATTTTCTCCAAGGTTTTTTTATCAAATTTTCCATCAAATTTCTCTTCTACTGTATGTAAATAGAAAGTAGCCCATTTTTCGGACTGCTTCAAGCCTGAAAAGGTTTTAAGGGTTAAACTACCAATAGATTTGATAAAAGAGACTAAGTACATATTTATTAAAATTATAATAAAATGTTTATACTAAAAAATAGGATAATAGGGGTTAGATGCTCCTATTTTAGTATATTTATTTGGCTATAATTTTTGACCATTTATATAAAATATTATGAAACGTTTTACAGCTGTTTTAATCATTAGTTTGAATTTGATTGCTCATAGTTCTATAGCGCAAGTGTCCAAAGCACCTGCCTATCCTTTAATTACCCATAACCCTTATTTTAGTATTTGGTCATTTACCGATAATCTAAATGAGTCTACTACCAAACATTGGACAGGCTCTAATCAGTCCATGGTGGGTCTCATTAAAGTAGACAACCAAGTGTATAAATTCTTGGGCAAAGACGAATCTGCTAGCGAGAATGATAAAGTTATGCAGGCGAACCAGTTGTCGGTGAATATGTCTGCAACACAAACTACTTATCAATTTAATTGTGGAGCGGTTTCATTATCAGTTGCCTTTACTTCTCCATTAATTATTACAGATATTAATATACTATCTCGTCCTGTATCTTATATTTCCATGAAAACAAAGTCTAAGGATGGTAAAAAGCATGTAGTTCAAATATATGTGGGAACATCTTCGGCTATTGCTTCTAACAAAGGCACAGAGCCAATGATAGCGAGTGGATACACTACTCAAAATTTAAATGTCTTAAAACTAGGAACAGTTGAACAACCCATCTTACAAAAAAGCGGAGACGACCTTAGAATTGATTGGGGCTATGCTTATATATCGGCAAATAAATATCATTCAAAACAATCTATTCAATCTATAAATGAAGCATGTCAGGATTTTATTTCAAATACGAGTGGAATGAATGCTGCTAAAGAAGTAACAAGTAAGTCATCTACTACGCAAGGAAGTAATTTATCTATTAATACTATTTTCAATACAGATACAGCGCGCGATACTGAAACAGACCATGTATTATTGGTAGCCTATGATGAAATAAAGGCTATCCAATATTTTAAAGAAAGTTTAGACCCTTGGTGGAAATTAGATCCTACCATGAATATGGATAAAATGTTACAATTAGCTAATACAGAGTATACCAATGTTATTGCTAAATGCGAAAGGTTCAATAAACAAATTTATAATGACGCCTTAGCTGCTGGAGGTGATAACTATGCTAAACTTTGTATAACTGCTTATAGACAAGCAGTAGCTGCGCATAATTTAGTGAAGAGTAAACAAAATGGGGAGCTTTTATTTTTATCTAAAGAAAATTTTAGCAATGGAAGTATTAATACCGTAGATGTTACTTATCCAAGTGCCCCTTTATTTTTAAACTATAATCCTTCTTTAATGAAGGGTATGTTAAATGGTATATTTTATTTTAGTGAAAAGAGTGGATTATACAAACAACCTTATGCTGCCCATGATTTAGGTACTTATCCTTTAGCGAATGGACAAACTTATCCAGAAGGTATGCCGGTAGAAGAATCGGGTAATATGATTATTCTTGCTGGAGCCATTGTAAAATCGGAGGGTAATGCTAGTTATGCCGCAGCACATTGGACTACTTTAACGCAGTGGGTTCAGTTCTTAGAGAAAGAAGGATTGGATCCGGTGAATCAATTATGTACCGATGATTTTGCAGGTCATTTAGCGCGTAATGCTAACCTTGCTATTAAAGCCATTGTAGGTATTAGGTCTTATTCAATGATGGCTGAAATGCTTGGCAAGAAAGAGATCGCAACTAAGTATACTCAAATAGCTACTGAAATGGCTGCTAAATGGATAGACTTAGCCAATGCAGGAGACCATTATGCTTTAACTTACAATGATAAAAATACTTGGAGTCAAAAGTATAATATGGTTTGGGATAAATTATTTGGCTTTCATTTATTTCCACAAAAAGTATACGACGCAGAAGTGGCTTATTATTTAACTAAGCAAAATGAATTTGGTTTACCTCTAGATAGCCGTAAATCCTATACCAAGTCGGATTGGATTACTTGGACAGCTAGTTTATCAAGCAACCAAGGCGATTTTGATAAATTTATTAACCCAGTATATAAATTTGCTACTAATACACCTACTAGAGTGCCTTTAAGTGATTGGCATGAAACTTTAAACGGTAAACAAATTGGTTTTCAAGCTAGAAGTGTAGTAGGGGGCTATTTTATTAAAGTACTTCATGATAAGTGGAAATCATTACATAATTGATTTTAGTAAATAATAAATAGGACTAGTAATAAATATATATTACTTATTTTTCTTTGCTAATGCAATGGGCTCAAAGGGACCGAACTTATGTTGCCTTTCTGAAAAGGAATCGGTATAAGGGCCAAAAGGGTAGTCAATGGGTTTGCTTGAAAGTAATGGCCAGTCCTTAGATTTATCTTTACTGGGTCTTGGTTGTGCATTTATATAGGCAGCTAGATTCCAAGCATCTTGATTGCTTACACTAGGTGCATGATAATTTATTCCATTAGGCATATTGTTTTTTATAAAGCCAGCTAGTTTTGATAATTGAAATAAACCTGCAGCATCATTATAACTATGCTTACCCCATAATGGAGGGTACAAATACATTTTTCCGGTAGAATCCATTAGGCCCTCGCCATTTGATAAATGACATCTTTGACAATTCTGCATATAAACAATTTTTCCTTCTTCTGGACTTGCAGCATTTTTTAAGTAGGGTAAAATTTCTATGCCTGAGCCTTTTACTTTTTTGCCTTTAGGTATTTCATCACCTAACCATTTTATATATGCGTAGATGGCTTTCATTTCTTTGGAGTTGGTATCTAAGGCTTTACCATTTAAACTACGCTCCATACAATCGTTCACTCTTTTATAAATAGTTTCAATGCTACCCGATCTCTCTCTAAATTTTGGATAAGTAGAATACACGGAACCATAATTTAATCCCCAGGGTTTAGTGCCTGCTTCTAAATGACAGTTTTGACAGTTCATTCCATTAGTGGATTGCTGCACTATTCCTTTTGGCCCTAAATATTTTGCAGTATGTGCAATTAATTCATAGCCATAACGAATTAATTTTCCTTTTTCAGTTTCAACAGGAATTTGATAAGGGGAGGGGCCTACCCATGCCGAAGTATCCATGCCTTGAATTCTTTTAAGCATGGCAGTTTCTTGTTCTTTAGCACTTCTGCGGAAGCTATAATAGGTAGAAACCAATAAACCTATAATGAATAAACTATAAAAAATACGTCGACGCATAGTAAATTTTTAAAAGCAATATTAATTCAC
>CAIJZF010000324.1 GCA_903825095.1 uncultured Bacteroidota bacterium
AAAAGATATTAATAAGATAAATAGATTAAACCATATTGGTACCCACCCTGTACATACCGACCTTACCATTAATGATTGCATGGACTATTATGAAATGATTGGCGCTGAACGCAAGCAAGCCAGAATGTACTTTTTACAAAACTATTGGACTAGCAAAGTAAGAAACCTACCTAAAATTATTATTAATACACCAGCCGATGCCAGCAGAAGTTGTGGTATTGCCAATGTAGGTATTGAAGGTATACTTCCTGCCGACCTAGCCAAGAGATTAATGACTGAACATAAGGTGTTTACAGTAGCCATTGATTATGCCAATGTGCGCGGCTGCAGAATTACCCCGAATTTATACACCACCACCCAGGAACTAGATAGCTTTGTGCTAGCCCTGAAAACACTAGCTAGCGCCTAAAACCCACAATTTGGCTTGATTTATTAACATCTGTTCGTTTTTGCGGTTTTTTGCATATATTGTACTAGTAAAACCGCAAAATGCTTAAAGAAGAGCGCCTTAAATATATTTTACATGAGTTAAATCTGCATAACAAAGTTTTATCTGCGGATTTAAGCAACAAAATGGGTGTGTCCGATGATACAGTTAGAAGAGACTTGCAAGAACTTTCTATAGACAATAGATTAATCAAAGTGCACGGAGGCGCATTGAGTAAATCATTTCATACTGCATTTGACAGAGAGATGGTCTATGAGATTGAAAATAAAAATATCATTGCGAAAAAGGCAGCAGCACTGGTTCAAAGTGGTATGTATATTTTAACTTCTGGTGGTACTTCCATGATTGAATTTGCAAAAGCATTAGATCCGAATTTGAATGCCACTTTTTTTACTTGTAGTTTAAATGCAGCCATTGAGTTCTCTCATCATCCAAGTATTGAAGTAGTCATGATTGGCGATAAAGTTTCTAAGGATTCCATGCTTACAACAGGCGCCAATGCTGTACAAGCCATTGAATCTATTCAAGCCGATTTATGTATTCTAGGTATTAACTCCTTAGACACACAGTTTGGCTTAAGTGAAAACGATTGGGAAGTAGTTCAAATAAAAAAAGCAATGATAAAGGCTTCTAAAAAAGTAATCTGTATTGGTATTTCTGAAAAGTTAAATTCTCAACAAAAAATAAAAGTGGCTGACTTAAAAGACATTGATATTTTAATTACAGAATTAGATCCCAATGACCCCCTATTGGATCCCTATAAAAGACATGAAATTCTCATCTATTAATAATTAAAACACAGTTATGAAACTACAAAAAACAAAAAAGCCTTATTTAAACAGGCTTATGATGGTTTTAGTACTGTTGTCAGGTATAACCATTACCAGCTTTGCACAAGTTGTAATTAGCGGAAAGGTTACGAACCAAAAAGACAATAGTGCTATTGAGGGAATATCTATTGTTATCAAAGGCACCAATAAAGGCGCCAATACTGATAATAATGGTAATTTCTCTATTACACAGAATGCCAATGGTGTGATTACATTAAATGCATCGGGCGTTGGATTTAAAAGTCAAGATATTACAGTAGATACCAAGGGTAATACTAAGAATATCAATATTGTTCTAGTAGAACAATATTCAAAATTAGACGAAGTAGTCGTTACAGGTACTTCTGCTGGAACTACTAAAAGACAATTAGGTAGTTATGTTAGCACTGTATCTGCAGATGAACTTAGCAGAAGCGGTTCTTCTAATGTACTGGCTGCCCTACAAGGAAAAACAGCAGGTGCTCAAATTAGCCAAAACAGTGGTGATCCTGCAGGTGGAGTTTCTGTAAGATTAAGAGGTACTAGCTCAGTACTTTCTTCTTCAGAACCATTATACATTGTTGATGGAGTTATCATTAACAATGCTACTAACAGAGTTACCAATACATCAGGCAACTATGATGGTAACAACTTCGTAGGAAGTATTGGTCAAAACAGAATGGTAGATATTAACCCTGCCGATATTGACCATATTGAGGTTTTAAATGGTGCTGCTGCCGCTGCTACTTATGGTAGTAGAGCGAATGCAGGTGTTATTCAAATTTTTACAAAAAGAGGTAAGACAGGTGCTGCAAAAGTTAGCTTTTCTTCAAGCTATATAAATAGCGCTTTAAGAAAAAAATTAGAAGTTAACCAATCACCTACCAAATTTGGTGGTCCTACTGATGGCGTGGGTGCATTAACACAAGACATCATTACTGCTCCATTAGCTACTACCACTACTAATGTTACAAGATATGATTATCAAGATTATATTTTTAGAACAGCTGCTGGAACAGACAATACTATTTCAATAAGCGGTGGTACAGATAAAACTAAATACTATTTTGGTGGATCTTATTTCTTTAATCAAGGTATCATTAACAATACCGATTTCCAAAGATTTAGTTTTAGAACCAATATTGACCAAACAGTGAACAAATGGATGAGCATGAACTTAGGTATTAACTACACTAATTCAGCTGCGAATGAAAAACCAGATGGCCAATCATTCTTCTCTCCTACTAACTCTATTACCATTATCGGTAACTTCCATAATATATGGGAAAGAGATGCAAATGGTAACTTAAAAGCCATTGGTGAAAGAGGTAGAGTAAACCCTGTTTCTGTTATGGAAGATATTAAGCAAAAACAAGCAACAAACAGAGTTATCTCTAATTTTGGTATTAAGTTAAAACCCATCAAACATTTATCTGTTGATTACTTAATGGGTGTAGATAACTACTCTCAAAATGGTACTACTTATATCCCTCCTTATTCTTACAACGCAAGTACAGGATTTTACGGAGGTGGTGCTACTTTAGATCCTACTCAAAATGGTTATGCTAGTGCTGCAAGCAATAGTTTCTTCCAAATTAACCATGATTTAAATGCCAACTACAATATTGACATCACACGCGATATCAATTCAACTACACAAGTAGGTTTTTCTCAACAATACGAGAAAAATAATTACATCTTATACCAAGGAAGAGGATTTGCTCCTTTTATTCAAACAGTAAATGGTGCTAGTACTATTTTACCTGGTGTAGATGATAGAAGTGAAATTTCAGTATCTGGTACTTATATCCAACAAAACTTTAAATACAGAAACTACTTATTCTTAACAGGCGCCATTAGAAAAGATGGTTCAAGTGTATTTGGTGCAAACCAACGCAACCAAACTTATAAGAAAGGAAGTTTGAGTTTTGTAGTGTCTAGCACAGATACTTGGAATAATTTAGGTATTTCAAAAGTGATTGACTTATTTAAAGTAAGAGCTGCCTATGGTGAAAGTGGAAACTTAACAGGTATTGGCGCTTATTCAAGATTCAATTCTTACAGTTCTAATTCATTCTTAGGGCGTAGCGCTTTAAACTCAAGCTCTACACTTGCTAATGAAAATGTAAAACCAGAAAGACAAGAAGAAACAGAATTTGGTCTTGACTTAGGTGCATTTAACAATAGAGTTGGTTTAACAGTAAACATTTACAATAAAAAAGTAACTGATTTATTAATTAACAGACAATTGTCTCCTACCAATGGTTTCTCTAGCGTACTTGACAACTTTGGTTCATTAGAAAACAAAGGATATGAATTAATGTTAAGTTTAACACCTGTTCAAACAAAAAATTTGAAATGGGAAATGACAACCATTTATAACCACAATGAAAACAAAGCTTTAAAGATTGGTCAAGCCTTAACTTTATTAAGTACCAATGCGGGAGCCCCTATTGCTATTATTGAAGGTCAACCTATTGGCGTATTCTACGGAACTTATTTTTCTAGAAACGCAGATGGTTCTTACTTAACTAATACAGCAGGTATTCCACAAACAGCAAAAGGAACACAAACTACTGTAACCAATCCAACAGAATCTAAGGATGCCAATGGCTTACCTTCAGGAACTGTGCTTAGAAAAGTAATTGGTAACCCTAATCCTGATTTCACTGGTAGCATCGTCAATGAAGTAACTTATAAGAAGTTATCATTAAGAGCGCAAGTTGATTTCGTAAAAGGAGTAGATGTATTTAACGCAGATTTTAGAACTCGTCAAGGTGTAGGTAACGGTAAAGTAGCAGAACAAGAACAAAGAGGAACCATTCCTAGAGGCTTCATTACCGGGGTTTACGCCATTGAAGAATGGAGAGTTGATAAAGGAGACTACGTTAAATTACGTGAATTGTCTTTAAGCTATAATTTAGGCAAGGTAGCCTTTGCTAATAATTTAAGCATCAACTTTAGTGGAAGAAATCTAATCTCTTGGGATGATTACAAAGGATACGATCCAGAAGTAAATGCTGCTGGTCAAAGTACAATATTAAGAGGTATTGACTTTGGATCTACACCTATCCCACGTACATTCAGTTTTGGAATAAAAGCTGATTTCTAAATCTTCATTAAAAAAAATAATTGACATGAAAAAGATTCAATATATCATACAAACCACTTTCTTGCTGGGGATCATTTCCCTTACAAGTTGTAAGAAAGATTTCGTTAACCCTAATGCTCCTACGACCGACCAAGTATTTAGTTCGTCTAGAGGTTTAGTAGGTGTTAATATCGGTAACCAAAGAACCTATTCATTAGGCGGTGCTTCTGTAATATATAGCGTGGTAACTACCAACGCTTTTGCAACCAACGAAGTGATCTTAATGAACTCTGGTAATACCGCAGAGTTCCAATTTAGTAAAGGTGGTACTTCTGTAGATGCCACTAATACTGTTTTAGCGAATGCTTGGACAAACGCTAATAAAGTAATTTATGATGCTAACTCAGTAATTAAAGCTGCAGCATCTTTAAATGACAAAGCCTATGCAAGTGGCCTTATTGCACATGCTTCTATTTTAAAAGCATTGGCAATGGGTAATTTATCAATGTTATGGGAAAAAGTTCCAGATAGCATTGGCGTAAATGTAACCTTCTCAGATAGAATGGTGGGTTACGCAAGAGCTATTGCTGTTTTAGACAATGCTATTAACACAGTGAAAGCCAATCCAATTAGTGCAAGTTATAGCTCTGATGCTATTGCAGGTCTTGACTATTTAAATACATTATATGCATTAAAAGCAAGATACGCTGCATTTTCAGGAAAATATAGCGATGCATTAGCTGCTGCAAATTTAGTAGACCTTACAAAAAAATCTACTTTTAACTTTGATGCTGTAAGTACGAATCCAATTTTCACTACCGTTACTTCAACAAATAACGTGTACCAAGCAATTGATTCAACTTTAGGCTTACCTGCTTCTTTAGCACCAACAGCGGGCGATGGTAGAATTGC
>CAIJZF010000325.1 GCA_903825095.1 uncultured Bacteroidota bacterium
ATAATCTATAAATACCTTCTACTAAATCATCCACATAGCAGAAGCTTCTTGTTTGTGATCCATCTCCAAACACGGTCATGTCCTCACCTCTTAATGCTTGACCAATAAAGGCAGGTAGGGCACGGCCATCATTCAAGCGCATTCTTGGGCCATAGGTATTGAATATTCTGATGATTCTTGTCTCTACCTGATGAAAAGTATGGTAGGCCATAGTGATGGACTCCATGTATCTTTTGGCTTCATCATACACTCCTCTTGGACCCACTGGATTTACATTACCCCAATACTCCTCTGTTTGTGGATGCACGAGTGGGTCGCCATAAACCTCACTGGTACTTGCCACCAATATTCTTGCCCCTTTTGCTTTCGCTAAGCCTAATAAATTATGTGTACCCATCGCACCTACTTTTAAGGTTTGAATAGGAATTTTTAAATAATCGATAGGACTTGCAGGTGATGCGAAATGTAAAATATAATCTAGTGTACCTTCTATCTCAATAAAGGTAGTAACGTCATGATGTATGAATTCAAAATTGGGATTAGATCTTAAGTGTGCAATGTTTTGTAAATCGCCCGTAATTAAATTATCCATCGCAATCACATAATAGCCTTCACTAATAAAACGATCACTTAAATGCGATCCTAAAAATCCCGCAGCCCCAGTAATTAAAATTCTTTTCTGACTCATACTATTTATTTTGTGGCGGAAGCCCTGCCAATGCTTTCATAATGGTATCCTAATTCTTTCATCTTAGCTACTTCAAAAAGATTACGACCATCAAAAATGATTTTGTTTTTAATCTCTTTTTCTATTCTTTCAAAATCGGGGGTTCTAAACTCACTCCACTCTGTGGCAATGATTAAAAAATCAGCTCCAGACAATGCCTCGTACTGACTTCCTGCATATTTTATCTTGTCACCTATTTGTGCTTTTACATTGGGCATGGCTTCTGGATCATAAGCAGTCACTGTTGCGCCTAGTTCTGTTAAAGCATTAATCATACTTAAGGCTGGTGCTTCTCTAATGTCATCGGTATTGGGCTTGAAGGCCAAACCCCATAGTGCAATATGTTTGCCTTTTAAATCCCCTTTGTAATAAGATTTTATTTTTTCAACTAAATGTATTTTTTGATGCGCGTTTACTTTTTCTACCGCTTTCAAAATTTCAAAATCATAATTCACTTCATCAGAAGACATGATTAATGCTTGTACATCTTTAGGAAAACAAGATCCTCCATAGCCTATTCCTGGGAATAAAAAACGCTTCCCAATTCTATCATCCGATCCGATGCCTCTTCTTACCATATCTACATCGGCGCCCATGCGCTCACACAATTGAGCCACTTCATTCATGAAAGATATCTTGGTGGCCAAAAAACTATTGGCTGCGTACTTCGTTAATTCAGAACTACGCTCATCCATAAAAATAACGGGGTTACCTTGTCTTACAAAGGGAGCATATAAATCGCTCATTAATTTTTTCGCTCTCTCGGACCTAGTTCCAACCACTACTCTATCTGGTTTCATAAAATCATCCACTGCAACCCCTTCTCTTAAAAATTCAGGGTTACTTACCACATCATACTCGCCTTTGTAGTTTTTAGCAATGGCTGCACTTACTTTATCGGCAGTACCTACTGGCACCGTACTTTTATTAACTATGACTTTATAGTCTTTTAAAATTTTTCCTAAATGATCGGCTACGCCTAATACATATTTTAAATCGGCACTGCCATCGGCACCCGGAGGTGTAGGCAAGGCTAAGAAAATAATTTCAGCACCTTCAATGGCCGCTTCTAATTCGGTTGTGAATGTCAAACGACCTTCTTTAATATTTCTTAAAAATATTTTCTCTAGTCCTGGTTCGTAAATTGTTATTTGACCATTACTTAATTTATCTACTTTACTTTTATCAATGTCCACACAGGTTACTTTGTTTCCTGTTTCTGAAAAACAAGTTCCTGTAACTAACCCTACATACCCTGTTCCTACGACTGTAATTTTCATCTAGTTATTTTTTATTTAAAAAATGATTTTACACCTTCTACAATATACGCTAATTGTTGCTCATCCATCTCGGTGTGCACCGGAAGAGAACATACGCAGGGGGTTAGGCTATCTGTGATAGGTAAATTCCAATTTGTATTTTTTTGCTCGCCAAACATTTTTTGCAAATGACCAGGTACCGGATAATAAATCATACAAGGTATTTCCTTGGCTGCTAAATGTGCAATAAATTTATCACGGTCTACCCCTTTCAATTGTATAGTATACTGATGATACACATGTGTACTATATTTTGCTTGAGAGGGTGCCACTATATGTTGAATAGAAGCAAATGCATTGGTATAATAATTAGCCACTGCTAATCTTGCTTTATTATACGCATCTAATTTTTTTAATTTAATATCAAGTATAGCTGCTTGAATAGAATCCAATCTTGAATTACATCCCACTACATCATGATAATATCTTGCAGACTGTCCATGATTGGCAATCATTGTCATTTTATCTGCCAAAACTTTATCGTTCGTACATAAAGCACCTCCGTCTCCAAAGGCGCCTAAATTTTTACTAGGATAAAAAGAAGTTGCTCCTATATGACCAATAGTTCCTGTTTTTTTGGTGACTCCATTAGAGAAAGTATAATCGCAACCAATAGCTTGTGCATTGTCTTCAATCACAAATAAATTATTGGCCTTCGCTATTTCCATAATCTCTTCCATGGGTGCTGCATGACCATATAAATGAACAGGAACTATCACTTTAGATTTAGGCGTAATTGCTTTTTTCAAACTTTCAAGATCCATACAAAATGTAATAGGATCTACATCTACGAAAACAGGTTTCAATCCTAAAAGTGCCACTACCTCTGTAGTTGCGATATAAGTAAATGAAGGTGTAATAATTTCATCGCCAGGTTGCAGGTCTAAGGCCATCATAGCAATTTGTAAAGCGTCGGTGCCATTCGCACAAGGAATCACATAATCCACTCCCAAATAGGTACTTAAATTTTGAGCAAAATCCTTCACGGCCTTCCCATTAATATAGGCGGCTGAATCCAATACATCTTGGATAGCTTCGTCAACCTCTTTTTTGATAGCCAGATACTGGTTTTTAGTATCCACCATTTGAATTTTCCTCATCCTTTAAATTTGGGCAAAATTACAATAAAAAGCCTAATTCGACCTAATTGTGGTTATAAGAAAGGCTTTCAAAACAAATTCAAGTTTTATGCTATTTTTTATTCATTTTTGCCCTACTGAAATGATAGCATGATTTTATACCAATTCTTTTTAAGGCTCTACCCTATATTGGCTTATCTCATTAGTCCCTTTAATGAGAAAGCAAGAAATTGGGTAGATGGACAAGCCAAGGTTTGGGATGAAATTAATGCCCTTAGCCCAAAGATTAAACAACCCCTTATTTGGGTGCACTGTGCTTCTTATGGAGAATACGAACAGGGGCTACCCATTATTGACAGCATTAAATCGAGATATCCATCGCATCAAATTTGGCTTACCTTTTTTTCACCCTCAGGTTATGTGTATAGAAAAAAAGATGCCCATGCCGACTTTGTTACCTACCTCCCTTTTGATAATAAAAAAAATGCAAGCCTTTTTTTAGAAACCATAAAACCTTCCTTAATTATTTTTATTAAATATGAATTTTGGTTTTATTATTTATCGATTGCGAAAGAAAAAAATATTCCTACCGTTTTAGCTTCTGCACTTTTTAGACAAGGCCAAATATTCTTTCAATTTTACGGAAGCTTCTATAAAAAAATATTAAATTTATTTACTGCCATTTTAGTGCAGGATCAAGCTTCTGAAGATTTAATTAAACCCCTTTTAAGTTCTACCAAAGTATTTATAACCGGAGATACCCGTTTTGATAGAGTGATTAACACTGCCGCCACCGTTACTAAATTTGAATGGATACAAAAATTAAGCAACTATAAAATTATGATTGCAGGTAGTACTTGGGAAACCGATCATATTGTTCTTGCTAAAGCTGCCAATGAATTAGAAAAATTAAACTGGATTATTGTACCACATCATGTAGATGCAGCTTCCATTGCAGAATGCAAATCACATTTTCCTAAAGCTATTACCCTTACTGCCCTATTAGCTTCCAAACAACATTTTACTTTACCTACTATTATTATAGTA